>NZ_JBQCTZ010000023.1:0-33963 GCF_051963715.1 Neisseria sp. P0001.S005
ATTTGTGCGCCTATGCCGTAGCTTTTGCTGTCCCATTTGTAGGCTTGGTTTGCGCCTTTGGGCAGGGTGCGGTCGAGCAGGGTGGCGCCGTCTTCGGTGCGGTGCAGGAGGATGACGACGCCGCTTTCGGCTTGTTGGATGCGCTCAAGGGCTTTTGGCAATGACCATGAATGGCGCGGATTGGCTTGGATGAAGTCCATCACGCTGAAGGGCTCGTGGACGCGGACGAGGGTTTCTTCTTCGGCGGAGGGTGTGCCTTTGACGAGGGCAAGGTGGGTTTCGCCGGAGAGTTTGTCGACGTAAACGTGTTGTTGGAACTCGCCCCACGGGGTTTGTACGGGTGCGTTGCCCATGTCTTCAAGCAGGCTTTCGGTACGGCTGCGGTATTCGATGAGGTCGGTAATGGTGCCGATTTTGAGATTGTGTTCTTCAGCGAACTTCATCAGTTCGGGCATACGCGCCATGGTGCCGTCGTCGTTGATGATTTCGCAGATGACGGCGGCGGGAATCAGGCCGTTCATTTGTGCCAGATCGACGCCGGCTTCTGTGTGTCCGGCGCGGACGAGTACGCCGCCTTTTTGGGCGCGCAGTGGGAAGATGTGGCCGGGTTGGACGATGTCTTCTGGTTTGGCGGATGGGGAAACGGCGGTTTGAATGGTCAGGGCGCGGTCGGCGGCGGAAATTCCGGTGGTAATGCCGTGGGCGGCTTCGATGGAGACGGTAAAGTTGGTGCCGTATTGTGCGCCGTTTTTCTGGGTCATCATGGGCAGGCCGAGTTTTTCGACCATTTCGCCATCCATCGGCAGGCAGACCAAGCCGCGTGCGTTTTTGATCATGAAGTTGATGGCTTCGGGGGTAACGAATTGGGCGGCCATCAGCAAGTCGCCTTCGTTTTCGCGGTCTTCGGCATCAGTGATGATGACCATTTTGCCAGCTTTGATGTCTGCTAGGATTTCGGGGATGGTGGAGATGTGGGACATGGTATTTCTTTCTTGGCTGATGGTGGGGGCGTGGCGGTCTTGGTGGTCTTGATCCAGCCACATGTCAGGCATATTGGCTGTCTGCTCGATTTTTCGGGCTTTTTTCTCGCCGAAAGATTTGTTTTTCAGCAGGGCGGACAGCTCGCCTTGGTTGATGGCGATGGCTTGGGCAAACTTGGTCTGCTGGCCGTTGTGGTGTTGTGTTATCCATTGCCGCAGGTTGTGGCGGCGCAGGTCAGTGGTATTCATGATGAGATGAAATTGAATTGTGTGTAATGGATTGTAGTCTTGTCTTTACCAAAAGGCAAATTTTGTTTGTTGAGATTTTTTATTACTTTTTGGTAATGAAATTTATTGTTTCAGACGGCCTGGGTATGGCTTGAAATTGACGATTTTGGGAGAATATGGGGAATGTTTTGATGATTATTTTAACGGGGGATGTTTGAAATGAAAATGTTTGGGCGCGGATTGGTCGTGCTGGTGTTGTGTGCGCTGACGGCTGCAGGCGGCTGGTTTTATGCCCTGCATGGTCAGAACGAAGAACATCAGGTTTTGTCCCGTGAGGGGGTTTTGATGCAGATTAAGCAGATGAATCGCTTGGAAAGTACGGCATTTTATATCGATACGATTATCCGTACGGAGAAAAAAGGGGATTGGCGCAGGCTGTGGCAGGATTCGCAAAGTGGTATTTTTATTGTGCGCGGTAAGGTGTTGGCCGGTTTGGATTTGGACAAATTAGGCGCGGACAATGTCAATATTGTGGACGACAAGGTATTGATCAGCCTGCCGGCGGTGGAAATCTTGAGCGTGGATTTGGAAAATATCGAAGTGTACGATATTCAGACCGGCTCGTTTAATTTGCTGCCTATGGATAAGTCTGTATTTAAGACGGTGCAGGAAGAGGCGAAACGGCAGGTATTGCAAAGCGCGTGCAAGGCTGAGATTTTGGAACATGCCAACCGTCAGGCGCAAATGCAGTTGGAAAACCTGTTTGCATTGACGCAGACGAAGGTGTCGGTGTATCCGGCTGCGGTAGGGAAGTGCGGTTAAATAGATTGCTTGAAAAGATAAGGCCGTCTGAAAATTTTTCAGACGGCCTTTGTTTTATCAAGCCATTAACCGCGTCGTAAAACGGCTGTATTGATGTATTTTTGAATACCGGTGGCAATGGCTTGGGCGCATTGTTGGCGGAAGGGTTCGCTGCCGAGTAGCCGCTCTTCGGTAGGGTTGGAGAGGAAGGCGGTTTCCACCAAAATGGACGGAACATCCGGCGCACGGAGGACAGCAAAGTTAGCTTCGTCAACGCGGCCTTTGTGTAATTGGTTGAGTTTGCCCAATTCGGTCAAGACGGAATGGCCGAGCTTGCGGCTGTCGCGCAGGGTCGCGGTTTGGGTCATGTCCAAAATCGTGTTGTCGACGTTGCGGTTGCCGCTGGATTGTACACCGCCGATGGCGTCGGCGTTGTTTTGGGTTTGGGCAAGGAATTTTGCCGCCGAGCTGGTCGCGCCTTTGGTATTGAGCATATATACGCCGGTACCGCGAGCGGACGGGCTGGTAAAGGCATCGGCGTGGATGGATACGAATACGTCGGCATTGCGTGCACGGCCTTTGGCAACGCGTACGCCCAATGGGATAAAGATGTCTTCGTTGCGCGTCATAAATACGTTGTAACCCAAGGCTTCGAGGCGTTTTTTGGTTTCGCGTGCGATGGAGAGTACAACGTTTTTTTCTTTGAGACCGCTCGGGCCGATTGCGCCGGGGTCTTCGCCACCGTGACCGGGGTCGATCATAATCACGGGACGGCGGTTGCTGCCGCTGCCGCGATTGTTTTTAGGGGCAGGGGTGTCGTATGCGATATTGGTATTTTGACGTTGTTTGGGAACATTGCCGTTGAGCAAGGCCATCATCGGGTCGTTGGCATCTGCGCCGTGCGGATAGAGGTCGATAACCAAGCGGTTTCTGAAGTTGCCGACGGGGGCGAGCGCAAAGACTTGCGGATGGGTGCTTTGTTTGAGGTCGATGACGATACGCACGGTATTGGGCGTATTTTGACCGGCACGAATGCTACGGATAAAAGGGTCGTTAGACAGCACTTTGCTGGAAATGCCTTGCAGGACGCTGTTGATTTCCGCGCCTTGAATATCCACGACCAACCGGCTGGGGTTGTCCAACATAAAATGTTGGTATTTCATCGAGTGGTTGCTCTCAAGGGTAACGCGTGTGTAGGCGTTCGCCGGCCAAATGCGGACGGCAAGGAATTGCGCAGGAGAGGCCGGTTTGGCCAATGCAGCACCAACGGGTGTGAGGGTGAGAAATAGTCCTGTGCCTTGACGGAGAATGTGTCTTCTAGTTAATTTGACCATGATTCTAAACTTTTTCGGCCTTGGTTTGTGTGGGCGGAAAAGGTGCAGGTTCTGCCCTTATCGGTGTACGTCAATGTAATGGTAATGTCTGCCGGAGGCGTGAATTCCCCACCTTGCTGCGGCCATTCGATGAGGCAGACGCTGTCGGGTGCAAACAATTCGTCCAAACCGGCATCTTCCCATTCCTCGGGCATGGTAAAGCGGTAGAGGTCGAAATGGTGGAGGGTGAATGTATCCAGCGGATAAGATTCGACAATGGTGTAAGTCGGGCTTTTAACTGCGCCCGTATGCCCCAGTCCGCGCAAAATCCCGCGTGTCAGCGTGGTTTTGCCTGCACCCAGTCCGCCTTCGAGATAGATGGTCAGCGGAGCGGAAAGCTGCTTGCTCCATTCTTCACCCAGTTGCAGGGCTGCTTCTTCATCGGGCAGAAAACGGGTGTACAGTCCGTTTGAGTGCATGGAATAGGCCTTGTCGTTCAAAAGGCTTAATTATGATGGAATTGGCGGCGTTTGCAAACCTGATAGACGATAAAGTTAGATAAAGATAGTGTTGAGGCCGTCTGAAAACGGAATTCAGACGGCCTTTAATGTTAAAATGAAAATATCCCTCACAAAATTGCGAGACAGCTTATGCCTTTATCCATAGACGAACAATTATTGCCGCACCGCAATGCCATCGACAGCATTGATGCGGAAATCCTCCGTTTGCTCAACGAGCGCGCCGGTCATGCGCATGCTATCGGCGAATTGAAAGGGACAGGCGCGGTGTACCGTCCTGAACGGGAAGTGGCCGTTTTGCGCCGGATTCAGGATTTGAACCGCGGCCCTTTGCCGGATGAATCGGTCACCCGGCTGTTTCGCGAGATTATGAGCGAATGTTTGGCGGTGGAGCGTCCGCTGACGATTGCCTATTTGGGCCCGAAGGGAACATTTACCCAGCAAGCTGCCATCAAACATTTCGGCCACGCCGCACACACCATGGCGTGTACCACCATCGACAACTGCTTCAAACAAGTTGAAACGCGTCAAGCCGATTATTTGGTGGCGCCGGTAGAAAATTCGACCGAAGGCTCAGTGGGGCGCACTTTGGACTTGTTGGCAGTAACTGCGTTGAAAGCCTGCGGCGAAGTGGTTGTCCGCATTCATCACAACCTGCTGCGTAAAGACAGCCACGAAATTGGCGGCATTACCAAAGTTTTCGCCCATGCCCAAGCCTTGGCACAATGCAACGACTGGCTCGGCCGCAACCTGCCCAATGCGGAACGTATCGCAGTGGCCAGCAATGCCGAAGCAGCGCGTTTGGTTGCCGAATCTGACAGCCCGAATGTGGCCGCCATTGCCGGACGTATCGCCGCGGAAATTTATCAGTTGAGCTTTGCCGCCGAGTGTATCGAAGACGAACCAAACAACACCACGCGCTTCTTGGTGATGGGTCATCAAGAAACCGGCCGCAGCGGCAACGACAAAACCTCTTTGGTCGTATCCGCACCCAACCGTGCCGGTGCCGTTACTTCTTTGTTGCAACCCTTCACCGAGTTGGGTATTTCCATGACCAAATTTGAAAGCCGCCCAAGCAAATCAGTTTTGTGGGAATACCTGTTCTTCATCGATATCGAAGGCCACCAAAGCGATGAAAATGTCCAAAAAGCCTTGCAACTTTTGGGCGAATGCGCTTCCTTCGTGAAAGTTATCGGCTCTTATCCGACCGTTGTTTTGTAAGGATTATTGGGCATTAAAGGCCGTCTGAAAAGTTTTCAGACGGCCTAAATCATGTTCTCAATAGTTGCCATTTATGCAACATCATTGGCAGATTAATGTCAGTAAGTTTGCATGATTGGAAATGAACCCTCTATAATCCGAACGTTTTTAATATTTTCATGCAAAGAAAGGAGCAAGCCATGACACGCAATACTTCAATCCGCTCAATCACATTCTTTGCAGCCCAAGCGTCGGTCTGACTTTCGGATAACGCTTTTCGCATTCCATGTCGCCCGTTTCGGGCTGCTTTCCCTACGATTATCGGCTAGAAACCAGGCCGTCTGAACATTTCGCAGACGGCGGATACCTATTGTCATCTATTGACGGTTTCTATCCGTTTTAAAGAAAGCATAAACACATGGGCAATTATCCCCATCATATTCAAATTATTGCCGACTCAAATACATGGATTGAAGGCAATGCTGTCGCACAGCTCGAAACCACCGCCCGATTACCGCATATGCTGCGCGTTGCCGGAATGCCGGATTTACACGCAGGGCGCGGTTATCCGGTTGGCGCGGCATTTTTCAGCGACCGTCATTTTTATCCTGCCCTGATTGGGAGCGACATCGGTTGCGGCATGGCGTTTTGGCAGACCAATTTACGCGCAGCCAAACTCAAACCGGCCAAACTCGCCAAACAGCTCGGCAACATCGATACGCCGTTGGACAAAGACGAACAGGTTGAATTATTAGGCGACGCTGTCGATATGCGCCAATTTTCAGACGGCCTTGCCGTAGGTACGATTGGCGGCGGCAACCATTTTGCCGAGTTGCAAACCGTTGATACCGTTTATCGCGCCGATCTGCTTCCGACAGATTTTGATGAAAACCATCTGCAACTGTTGGTGCATAGCGGTTCGCGCGGATTGGGCCAGCAGATTTTGCAACGCCATATTGCCGCCTTCGGACATCAAGGTTTGGCGGAAGAGGGCGAAGCAGCGGCAGCCTATCTTGCCGAACACCAAGCAGCCCTTGAATTTGCCAGCCTTAACCGTCGTTTGATTGCGGCCAGAATGCTCGACCGTTGGCGCGCAGAAGGAATATGCCTGCTCGATGTTCATCATAATTTTTTGGAACAAACCGAGATTGACGGCACAACTGGTTGGCTGCACCGAAAAGGCGCAACGCCCACCGATAAAGGCTTGGTCATGATACCCGGTTCGCGCGGCGATTACAGCTATCTGGTCCGACCTGCCGAAAATTGCCAAATTTCGTTGAATACCTTGGCTCATGGCGCAGGTCGGAAATGGCAGCGCGGCGAATGCAAAGGCAGGCTGTCGCACAAATATACTGCTGACAGCCTGCGCCAGACCGAATTTGGCAGCGTAGTCGTTTGTCAGGATAAGGCCCTGATTTTTGAAGAAGCGCCGCAGGCTTATAAAAGCATCGACAGCGTTATTGCCGAGATGAAAAACGCAGGTTTGATTGAATTGGTCGCGCGGTTCAAGCCTGTTTTGACTTATAAAACCGGCGGCGAGTGTGGAGCGTAAAGATGAAACAGAATACACCAGCGGTTTATCTGCAAATTTCCACCGCGCAAGGGCCGGCGGAGTGCCGTATATTTGCCCGTTTCGTCTTAGGCAAGCTGCTTGCCGAAGCCCAAGCCAAAGGCATTGATGCCGAACTTGTTACCGAAACCGCCGATAAGCACGGCATTTTGTCGGCAATGCTCAAATTGGAAGGGCAGAAAGCCGAAAGCTTGGCACAAACTTGGCAGGGGACGCTCCAATGGGTATGCCCCAGCCCTGTCCGCTCGAAACATCCGCGCAAAAATTGGTATATAGGCGTTTTCCGCTTGCCCGATATGCCGCAGATGTATGAAATGCCGTCTGAAAACGGAATCGAGTTTCAAACCTGCCGTTCGGGCGGTAAGGGTGGGCAACACGTCAACAAAACCGAAAGCGCCGTCCGCGCTACCCATAAAGAAAGCGGCATTTCCGTGCGGGTCGAGAGCGAACGCAGCCAGCATGCCAATAAGAAATTGGCGGTCATGTTATTGGCGCAAAAGTTGGCGGAGCATCATGCCGGACAAGCTGGAAATTTTGCGCAGGAGCAGCACGCCCAACTCTATCAAGTTGAGCGCGGCAATCCGAAAAGGACGTTTGTCGGTACTGCTTTTAAGGAGAAGTAATTTGCCTGCCGGATAAACGGGCATAGTGAAAACATAAATCAAAGGCCGTCTGAAAACGTTCAGACGGCCTTTTATCGTTTTATCGATTAGCGTTCGCTTAACGCTTGTTTCATACGCGTGATCGGTTTGATCAGGTATTGGAAGATGGTTTTTTCACCGGTTTTGATGTCTACCGTTGCAACCATGCCCGGAATAATCGGCATAGGTTTGCCGTTTTTGTCTTTCAGGGAGTTGTTTTCGGTTTGGACGAGAACGCGGTAATAAACTTGGTTCGGGTCAAGTTTTAAGTCGTTGGCACGGTTTTGCATGGAATTGCTGACGGTATCGGCACCAACGAGGGTAACCTTGCCTTCCAAACCGCCGTAGATGGAGTAGTCGTATGCGCTGACTTTAACTAATGCAGGTTGGCCTGCGCGGATAAAGGCGATGTCTTGCGGACGGATATAGGCTTCGACCAGCAGTTTGTCGTCAACGGGGATGATTTGCATGATGTCTTCGCCTGCATTCACAACGCCGCCGATGGTGGTGACTTTTATGCCTTTGACGATGCCGCGCATAGGCGCACGGATTTGCGAGCGTTCAACCGGGTCTGCACGCATGGCAACGTTTTCTTTGGATTGCGCCAGCTCGGATTCGGCTTGCAAGAGTTCGTTGTTGGCATCGGCTTTGTAACGGTTGCGGCGTTCGGAGATTTGAGTAGCCAAGTCTGCGGAATCTCGGCGCATTCTTAAAAGTTCGACTTCGGAAACCACGCCTTCGGTAACCATAGGTGCGGTAATGGCGATCTCGCGGTCAAGTGCGGCCTTGCTTTGGGAAAGGCCGCTGACGGCGTCAGTCATGGCTTGACGGCGTGCTTTGTAGGCGGCAATTTCGCGACGGCGAAGCTCGGGACCCACGCTGTCAGGGAAGGAGAGCTTGGTACCGTAGGCTTCGGCTTTAAGGCGGGCAACGGTGGCTTCGAGGTTTTCGACTTTGGCTTCGCTTTCACGCAATACGGCGGAGCTGCGCGTGTCGTCGAGTTTCATCAGAATCTGATCTTTCTCGACCATATCGCCTTCTTTAACCATGATTTCGGTTACGATGCCGGGGTCCAGGCTTTGAATTACTTGCTCACGGCTGCTGGGAATGATATTGCCGTTGCCGCGGGTCACTTCTTCGACAGGGCTGTTGTATGCCCAGACGACGAAGACAATCAGGAAAAGGAAGAATAGGATGATGACCCAAAATTGACCGCTGTGTTTTTCTTTTTGAAGGGCGGCATTGAGGTCGTTGATGAGGTGTAGGTCTTTGGATTTGACGTTGTTTTCGCGGCTCATAATCGTGTATCTTTATTGTGTTTGGTGGATTTTAACCATTAGGGCAGGCCGTCTGAAAGGGTAAGTAGGTTTCAGACGGCCTTTTGCTTTATTGTGCTGCCGATTGAGGGGCTGCGGCAGCTTGTTGTTGCTGCTGTTTGACCGCAGCAGCTTGTTGCTGTTGTTTGACGTTGGCTGCTTTGGCTTGTTCGTTTTGCATGAGTTTTTGCAATACCAAGTCACGTGGGCCGTCCATCACGACTTTACCATTGTCCATCACAATGATGCGGTTGACGATTTGCAGCACTTGCGGACGGTGGGTCACCAAAAGCATGGTGCGGTTACGGCCCCATTGGGCGATGGCATTGAGCGCCATGCGTTCAGTGGCTTGGTCCAGGCTGGTGGTCGGCTCGTCCAGCAAGACGACTTTCGGGTTGCGCAAGGTCATGCGCGCCAAGGCGATGATTTGTTTTTGACCGCCGGACAAGCCTAAGCCGTCTTCACCCAGAGGCATATCCAAACCACGTGGATGGTTGCGGATGATTTTGTCGAGGCCGAAGCGGTTGAGCGCAGTCAGTAAGTCTTGGTCGGTAGAGTAGCTGCCGGTACGCGCCAAGTCCATATTTTCACGCAATGTGCCGAGGAACAGGCGTGGCGATTGGCTCAACAGCAGGACTTGATCGCGCAGGAAGTTGGGGTCAAGCTGGCGCATATCGACGCCGTCAAGGGTAACGTTGCCTTTTTCAGTGTCGTACAGACCGCTGGCCAGTTTGAGCATGGTGCTTTTACCGCTGCCGATACGGCCCAAAATACCGACTTTTTCACCCGGTTTGATGGTCAGGCGCAAATCTTCGACGGCGCTGTTGTTGTCGGCTTGATATTTGAACGATACATTTTCAAAGGTAATGTTGCCTTGTACGTTGTCCAAAGTAATGTATTTGCGTTCCGGATTGCGCTCGATAGGGCGGTTAACGATGTCGTTTACGCCTTTGAGGGCAAGTTTGGCTTGTTGGAAGCGGGTAGCCAAACCGGCGATTTGTGCCAACGGCGCCAAAGCGCGGCCGGACAGAATCACGGAGGCAATCAATGCACCCATGGTGATGCGTTCCGCATGGTTGTCGGCATGAATCAGATAGGTACCGACGACGACCAAAAAGACGGTATTGAGCTGCTGCATGGCAACGGCGAAGTTGACCATAAAGTTGCTGGTATCTTTGACTTTGATGGAAGAAGCGGAAGTTTTGGCAGTGTATTCGTCCCAACGTTGTTGCGCCCAAGATGTGGCGTTGTTGGTTTTCAGGGTTTCGATGCCTTCGATGGCTTCAACGGCAAGGCCAGAGCGTTGCGAACCTTCTTTCATCGATTCGTTGATGTGGCGAGAGAGCGGTCGTTGTACGACAAAACCGACAATCACGACAATCGGAATGATGGTCAGGGGAACGAGCGCGAGTTTGCCGCCGACCATGGAAATTACGAAGATAAACAGTAACAGAAAAGGCAAGTCGACAATGGTCAACAAGCTGGCACTGGTCATGAACTCGCGCACGGCTTCAAATTCGCGCAGGTTGCTGGCGTATGAACCGGAGGAAGCTGGACGGTCTGCCAGACGCAATGCCATCACGCGGCGGAACAGGGCGGAGCTGATGATCAGGTCGGCTTTTTTACCGGCAATATCGGTCAAATGACCACGAATCATTTTGGCGGCAAACTCAAACAGAATCGCCAAGACCACGCCGATGCTCAATACCCACAAGGTTTCATAGGCCTGGTTGGGAATCACGCGGTCGTACACGTTCATCACATAAAGGGAGCTGACGAGCGCAAGGAAGTTAATGATGATGGTGGCCAAGATGACTTGGTAGTAGTAGCTGCGGAATCGCCAAATGACTTTCCAAAACCATGCTTTGGGCAAATGATATTCAGGCAGCTCCGAGCGCATATCGGTAGCCATTTTGGGTTTGATAAACCAGCAGTAACCCAAATACAGGCCGGAGAGCTGCTCGTGGCTGAGTTCCTGTTCCAAACCGTCAACCTGGCGGATATGGTATTTGCGCTCTTGTCCTGAGCCTTCGATTTTGGTGATGACCGCGGCCTCTTCGTTGTGCAGGATAATCATGACCGGCACGGCGAGCGAGGGGATGTCTTCCAGATTGCGTTTGGACAAGGTGTTTTCAAAGCCGTGGCTGCGCAGGACTTCGACCAGTGAGTGATAGTTGACCTTGAGCTTTTTGTCGCGTACGACTTCGGCGGACAAAGCGGCTTCGGATACGGGCGCACCCAAAAGGCGGGTCACTAAAACGATGTGTTCAATGATGGCTTTCATATTTTTTCGCGTAATGTTTTTGGTTTAACCAGCGGATATGGCTTTATTTTTGTGCCAAACCGACCCAAGCAGAGATTTTGGCCTGGGTATTTAAATAGTCGAGCGCCGCATCGCGGAAATCGTTGCGGGCGGCAACATAATCCTGCTCGATGGAGGATAACTCGCTGTATGCGCTCAAAACGTCGGTCAGCGTACGTCGGGCGATTTTAAACTGCAATTCGTACACTTTGATGACTTCTTTTTGGGCGGCGATGTGTTGCGCCGTCAGCGCGGTACGCTGTTCGCTTTCTTGCATATCGATGGCCGACGTTTGAACGCGTTCGTTCATGTCGCGCAGGATTTGTTCGGACTTGGCCTCTGCGGCAATCAATGATTTGGCATTGCGCTCTACATTGTGTCGTGCGGCAATATCCAACACATTCCATGCAACGTTTAAATAAAGTTGTTTGGTGTTGCGCGTTGCACTGCCTTCCAAATTGAGGGCAGGCAGGCGTTCGGCTTTGGAAGCGTCCAAATCGGCACGGACGCTGTCGCGCTCGGCTAATTGCGCCTGATAGGATGGATTGTTGTTGCGGTTGGGGTTGTTGAAGCGTTCGCTGATGGATTTCGCTGTGTCGTTTTTAAACGGATCTTCCAAATCGTTGGCAGTCAGTTGGCGCGAGGTATAGCGGGACAGTCGGCTCAGGGCCAAATCCATGGTGCGGCGTTGTTGGGCAATGATGTTTGCCACTTGCAGTTGGCGCGCGCGCGCTTCAATCAGCTCGGAACGGCGGCCGGCATCATATTTGACGATGGTGTCCAAGTCTTTTAAGAGGTTGTTGTGGCGCGCCAAAGTCTGTTCGTTGAGGATCAGGGTTTCTTTTGCACGCAATGCGCTCAGATAGAGGCGGCCGATATCGCTGCCCAGCTGCTCTTGGCTTTCGGTGTATTTGTGTTGATAGTATTCTTCGCGGCTACGGTCGCGGCGGACGGCGGCTTCAATCGCACCCCATGAGTAGATGTTTACGCTGCCGCGCACGCCGATACCGTCATCCATATCGTTGCTGTTGTATTTATTGTGTTGCGCCAGCACTTTCGTTCCGGTCAGGGTAACGACAGGATAATGGCGCGCACGCGTGGCTTTGGTTGTGCTTTGCGCTGCTTCTTGAGTGGCTTTGGCTTCACGCACAATCGGGTCGCTGATTAAAGCGTCCCTGAGGATGTCTTGCAGGCTGTATGCAGAGGCCGTCTGAAACGGCAGCAGACAGCAGGCGACGGCAATGGCCGATGACAATAAACGGGGCTTTGTGGGGAAAGAATAAATATGCGACATGATTTTTAACCAAATAATTTATATATTATCGTTGTCCGTATCGGGTATCGCCTGAGGCATGACCGGGCGAATTTTGAACGAGAACACATACATTTACAAAGCATAAAGCATTTTTTCCAGCTTTTCACAATATTCTGATAAAAGGTCGAGATACATGCCTTAAAGTATATTATTGCAGAGCGCGACTATCGTATCTAATGATTTTAATGTAAAAAACCTATCAAAAAGGCCGTCTGAAAGGATTTCAGACGGCCTTTTTCAACCTTAATCCTTGCGTTGCAATACAGCGGCAAAGAAGCCGTCGGTTTGGTGTTCTCCGGAGTTGAGGCGCAGGTATTTTCCGGTATCCAAATCGACCTTCAGGCTTTGCAGCAGTTCGGCGCAGTTGACGAGTTCAAATTCGGGATGTTCGGACAGGAAACGTTCGACTTGCAACTCGTTTTCTTCCGGCAACACGCTGCAGGTGGCGTACACCAAGCGGCCTTGCGGTTTCACCAGTTTGGAAGCGGCATCGAGGATGCTGTGTTGCTGTTCCAAAAGGTTGGCCACGGTCTCGGCGGATTGGCGGTATTTGAGGTCGGGATTGCGGCGTAAAGTACCCAAACCGGAGCAGGGCGCGTCCACCAATACACGGTCGGCTTTGCCTGCCAGTCGGGCGATACGGGTATCGTGTTCGCTGCTGATGCGTTCGGGGTGGATATTGGTCAGTTCGGCGCGGGTCATGCGCGGTTTGAGGTTGGCAAGACGTTTTTCGGCGATGTCGAAGGCGTAGATTCTGCCTTTGTTGGCCATTTGCGCACCGACAGCCAAGGTTTTACCGCCGGCGCCGGCACAGAAATCGACAATGATTTCGCCGCGTTTTGCACCCACCAATAAGGCAAGCAGTTGGCTGCCTTCGTCTTGAACTTCCAGCGTGCCGTCCAAAAACAGTTCGTGTTTGTTAAGCGCGATTTTGTTTTTCAGGCGGATGCCCCAAGGCGAATAAGGCGTGGCCTCTGCATCGGCACTTTCGGCTTGCAATAATGGCAACACTTTATCGCGTTTGCCTTTCAAGGTATTGACGCGGATGTCAAGCGGGGCAGGTTGGTTGATGCTGCGGCCGAAAGCGAGGATTTCTTCTTCGCTCCAATGCTGTTGCAGTTGTTCCACCAGCCATTGCGGCAATTCTGCGGCGGTATTCAGGCCGTCTGAAAACTCGGTTTTACGGGCTTTTAAATTGCTGAGGAATTCTGTTTCTTCTTCATCAAGCAGGTCTTTGATTTGGCTGATGTTGGTGCTTCTGCCGAGGACCAGTGCGGCAAGCGCGGCTTTGCGCGGCTGGGCGTGCGGACGGCGCAGGGCGGTACTGATTTTTTGATAGTGGCGCAATGCGGCAAAGGCTGTTTCGGCGATTTCGTGGCGGTCTTGGCGGCCGAGCTTTTTGTGTTCGCGGAAATAGGCGGAGAGGACGGCATCGGAAGGCTGTTTGAAAGTCAGCATTTCAGCCAAAACTTTGGCGGTATGGTCGAGTTGTGCGGCGTTCATAATGTAATGGGTTCTCTTAAAGTTGGTAAAGGGTTTCAGACGGCCTTCATGATGCGTTCGATTTCGTGCCAAAAGCCGTCCGGCCGTAATTCCAAAACGGCAATCAAGCCTTGGTCGATACGGCGGATTTCGGTTTCGTTCAATGTTTCGGTTTCGGCGACACGAGCAGGCGCGAGATAGGCCATACGGTCGAGCAGGTGGTAGCGGACTTCTTGGTGTTCAAACCAGTATTCCGCCCAATCTTGAATATAGATGCCGCGCCAGCCGTATGAGTTAAGTGGCGGCTCAAAAGCATGGAAACCTTGTGGAAAAAATCCGATGCCGCGCACGATGGAAGCAGGAAGCGGATTTTCCGGCAGGCCTTGTGCGGTTAAGGCTGCTTTGCCTTGCAGTGTATGTAGCAGCTGGGATTGCTGCACCAATTTGGCGGCCTTGTCCGTCAGCGTGTCTTTAGGGTTGAGACCGTGCAGGTTTTGCACTTGGTCTCCGCCGTAGTATTTACACGCCAGCTCGATATGGTAGGGCTGTTGGTTGAGGGAAACGACAAAATCCGCGGCACCTAAAGTTTGGCCGTCTGAAAAAACGGGCAGGTTGTATGCGTGCAGTTTGGCGTGCGGCGCGTTGGCAAACCAAAACGTCAACAACTCTTCGGCATAAATGCCGAGACGGTGGCCGAATGGGGAACGTTGGGCAAGGTGATCCATCAGCGGCGCGGGATCGGCGTCCAATGCCAAAAGGTAGCGGAAACCGTGCTCCCCCAATAGTTCGCGCACGCTCAATTCGCAACCGCTTTGCCACAAAGGGGGCGCAGTCAGCAGCGAGGCGAGGTCGCGGACGGGTTGGCTGGTGAGTTTCCACCATAATGCGTCTAGGGCGTAATTCATGCTTATCCGAATATCAGTCATGCCGTCTGAAAAGCTGGAAATGTTTTCAGACGGCCTTAAATCAGTCTTTTTTATGGATACGGTGGCTGACGGTATTGAAAAAACCGCGCAGGATGTCGATGTCTTCGGTTTGCGTGTTGGCGCGTCCGAACAGGCTCTGCATACGGCGCATCAGGCGCTCGCCGTTGCGGCGGTTGAAAAAGCCGATGTCGTTCATCACGCTTTCCATGTGGGCGACCATGCCTTTGATTTGCTCATGGGTCGCAGCGTGGTCTTCCTGTTGAAGATGGGTCATGGGCGAATCGGTTTGGCTGAAGATTTCGTAGCACACGACCTGCACGGCTTGGGCGAGGTTGAGCGAGAAATAGTCGGGATTGCCGTTGATGGTCATCAGTCGGTTGCAGGCTTGGACTTCTTCGATGCTCAAGCCGAAAGTCTCGTTGCCGAAAACCAGTGCCACTTTTTCGCCTCGGTTGGCGGCCTGCAGTAATTCGGGCACCAAATCGCGCGGGGTTTGCAGCGGCGCGGTGATTTCGCGGCGGCGACTGGTCAGGGCGCAGGCGATGGTGGTGTCGGCAAGGGCTTCGTCCAAAGAGGCAGCAATGGTGGCATTTTCCAAAACGTCTGCCGCACCGGAAGCGAGGATGAAACTTTCTTCCGGTAATTTAAACGATTGCGGATGCTCCGGATCGAATACGGGCGGATTTTCCGTCATCGGCGTTGCCATCAGATTGGGGGCAACGATGGTCAGTTTGTGCAGGCCCATTGTTTTCATGGCGCGGGCGGCGGAGCCGATATTGGCGGGATGGCTGGTACGCGTGAGGATGATGCGGATATTGTCCAGATAGGCGGGCAGGGCGGGTTTTTCGGAAGTCATGTTTTGTTTTCTGTTTGTACGGGAATCAGGTATAATGCGCCATCTTTTTGTTTTCAGACGGCCTTTTTCCATGCCGTCTGAAATGTTCTTTAACAGCATCGGAAACGATTAACAGCCTCTTGTGTGCCTTGTTCGGCGCATTAGGGCGTATTTTACCTGAATTAGGAAGAAAACCATGAATCCGTTTTTAAATACCGCTTTCAAAGCCGCCCGTAAAGCAGGGCAAATGATGATTCGCGCCGCCGGCAATCTGGATGCCGTCAAAGTAGACAGTAAAGCATTCAACGACTTCGTTTCCGATGTTGACCGCAGCTCTGAAATGATTTTGGTAGAAGCGCTCAAAGAAGCCTATCCGCATCACAAAATCACTTGCGAAGAAGGCGGCTCCCACGGTAAAGCCATCGCCGAGTACGAATGGATTATCGACCCGCTCGACGGCACGACCAACTTCCTCCACGGCCATCCTCAATACGCCATCTCTATGGCACTCTTGCACAAAGGCGTGTTGCAAGAAGCTTTGGTGTACGCACCTGAGCGCAACGACGTATATATGGCTTCCCGCGGCAAAGGCGCGTTGCTTAACGACCGCCGCATCCGCGTTTCCAACCGCATCGAATTGAACCGCTGCCTGATCGGTACCGGCTTCCCTGTTGTCGATCAAAGCATGATGGACAAGTATCTGGCGATTTTGAAAGACTTCTTGGCAAAAACCGCCGGCGGCCGTCGTGAAGGCGCAGCTTCTTTGGATTTGTGTGCCGTTGCGGCCGGCCGTTTGGACGGTTTCTTCGAGTTCAACCTCAAACCTTGGGATATTGCCGCCGGTGCATTGATTGTCCAAGAAGCAGGCGGCATCGTTACCGATATGTCCGGTAATGAAGGCTGGTTGGAAAGCGGCGATATCGTTGCGGCCAATCCTAAAGTATTGGCGCAAATGCTGAAAATTATTTCTGAGCACCAATAAGCGTTTGTAGGGAACGGTCTGTATTTATCTTTGCAGGCTAGAGTTTCAATAATCGGTAAAAGGCCGTCTGAAACCTGAAATAGGGTTTCAGACGGCCTTTTGTTTTGTTGTTAACGGATTCGGATAAGAGCTGAAAATACGCTTTTAAAGGAAGCATTTTTAATTTTGTCTGTATTTTCTATTGCTTCGCAGTTATGATGTGGATTAGCTTGGCTGAAATAATGCCGCGTGCAATCATAAAAATAGAAAGCAGAGGAGAATAATGAAACGAGATTTTGAAGCAGTAAAACGCATTGTCATTAAGATTGGAACCAGCTCTTTGGTGTTGCCAAACGGTAAAATCAATTTGGCAAAAATCGACCAACTGGCCTTTGTCATTTCCAGCTTGGTCAGTAAGGACAAAGAAATTGTGCTGGTGTCTTCCGGCGCGATGGGCTTTGGGCTGAATGTCCTCAATATGGAAAAACGTCCGGCGGAAATGGCGCAGCAGCAGGCTGTTTCCAGCGTCGGCCAAGTGGCCATGATGAGCCTTTACTCGCAGATTTTTTCCCATTATCGGATGACGGTATCGCAAATCCTGCTGACGCGTGATGTGGTCGAATATCCAGAAAGTTTGGCAAACGTTACCAATGCTTTTGAATCCCTGCTTTCCATCGGCGTCATCCCTATTGTCAATGAGAACGACGCGGTCAGCGTGGACGAGATGGACCATGCTACCAAGTTTGGTGATAACGACCGCCTGTCGGCAGTTGTGGCGAAAATCGTTAAAGCCGATTTGCTGATTATGTTGTCCGATATCGACGGTTTGTTTGATAAAAATCCGGCTGTTCACGCCGATGCCAAGCTGCGCAGCCATGTGGCCGATATTACTGAGGAAATCATTGCTTCTGCCGGCGGATCGGGCAGTAAGTTTGGTACGGGCGGCATGCTCAGTAAGATTAAGAGCGCGCAGATGATGTTTGAACATCACGGCCAGATGGTGTTGATGAACAGCGCCAATCCGCGCGATATTCTTCAGGTTTTAGATGGCGCGCCTATCGGAACTTGGTTTGCACAAGAGAAATAGGGAGGTTTGATGAGCTATATCGAACAGTTGGGCAAGAATGCCCAAAAAGCCAGTAAAACGTTAATCAGCTTGGGAAGCGTGGAAAAAAACAATTTGGTGCGTCAGGTCGCAAAGGATTTGGTTGAACAGGCTGAGGTGATTTTGGCGGAAAATGCCCGCGATTTGTCCGCTGCAAAAGAAAACGGCATTTCGGACATTATGCTCGACAGGCTGCGCTTGAATCATGAACGCATCAAAGGCATTGCAGAAGGCGTTGGGCAGGTTGCCGATTTACAAGACCCGATTGGGCAGGTTGTCCGCGGCTATACCAATTTGGACGGTTTGAAGATTGTTCAAAAACGCGTGCCTTTGGGCGTGGTCGCCATGATTTTTGAAAGCCGCCCGAATGTTTCGGTCGATGCGTTTTCTCTGGCCTTTAAAACCGGCAATGCCATTATTTTGCGTGGAGGTCGCGACGCGATCCATTCAAATACCGCATTGATTGCCGTCATCAGGCAGACTTTGGTAAAGGCGGGAATGGATGCCGATGTGGTGCAGCTGGTTGAAGATACCAGTCATGCCGCTGCTGAGGAATTGATGCAGGCAGTCGATTATATTGATGTGCTGATTCCGCGCGGCGGCGCGCGCTTGATTCAGACGGTGAAAGAGAAATCGAAAGTTCCCGTCATTGAAACCGGAGTCGGTAATTGCCATATTTATGTGGATGACAGTGCCGATTTGGAGATGGCGGTCAATATCGTCGTGAACGCGAAAACGCAGCGTCCGAGCGTGTGCAATGCCGCGGAGTCTTTGGTTGTCCACGAAAAAATAGCGGAAGCGTTTTTGCCCAAACTGGAGGAAGCTGTTGCCAAAGTGCATCCGTTCGAATTTAGAGCCGATCAGGAAGCATTGCGTATGTTTAAAAATGCCGTTTTGGCAACCGAGGAAGATTACAGCACCGAGTTTCTTGACTATATTATGTCGGTCAAGACAGTGAAATCAGTGGAAGAAGCCGTCGATTGGATTAACGGCCACACGACGCATCACTCGGAAGCGATTGTGACCCAAAGCATTGCCCATGCCGAGTTTTTCCAAGAAAGCATTGATGCGGCGGCGGTTTATGTCAATGCGTCCACTCGGTTCACCGACGGCTTTGTTTTCGGATTGGGCGCGGAAATCGGTATTTCCACCCAAAAAATGCACGCCCGCGGCCCGATGGGTTTGGAAGCGCTGACTTCGACCAAGTTCTACATCAACGGCAACGGTCAGATCCGACGTTGATAAACGCCCCTCAACTTCATCAATTTGCGTATAATGGCGGGAAATTTGATTTTTCCCGAACAACCGATTTAGTAAAAAGGAACACACCATGTCCTCTATCCACGATCAAATCAAAGAAGTCGTTACCACACACCGCGTCGTATTGTTCATGAAAGGCACGAAGCAATTTCCGCAATGCGGCTTCTCTTCCCGTGCCGTACAAATCCTCAATGCGGCAGGTTGCACCGACTATGTGACTGTCAACGTATTGGAAAACGATGCCGTACGCCAAGGCATTAAAGAATACAGCGACTGGCCGACCATTCCTCAACTGTACGTTAACGGCGAATTTGTCGGCGGCTCCGACATTTTGATGGAAATGTATGAAGCAGGCGAACTGCAAGAATTGCTGAAAGCTTAATTATCCACAATATTCCGTAATGTAAAATTGTTGACAAAGGCCGTCTGAAACCCTGATTCAGACGGCCTTTCGCATGAATACGCACTTTGCGCGCCATGCGAAAAAAAGTATAATCCCCCTCCATCAACGCAATTCGGAAAATCAACATGAACGTTACCGTTATCAACCACCCTTTAGTCCGCCACAAACTCACGCTGATGCGTGAAGCGGATTGCAGCACTTACAAATTCCGCACGCTTACCACCGAGTTGGCACGTCTGATGGCATATGAGGCCAGCCGTGATTTTGAAATTGAAAAATATATTATTGACGGCTGGTGCGGCTCTATTGAAGGCGACCGCATCAAAGGCAAAACGCTGACCGTTGTCCCGATTTTGCGTGCCGGTTTGGGTATGCTTGACGGCGTACTCGACCTGATTCCGACTGCCAAAATCAGCGTTGTCGGCTTGCAGCGCGATGAAGAAACTTTGAAACCGGTTTCTTATTTTGAAAAATTTGTCGACAGCATGGACGAACGTCCCGCACTGATTATTGACCCAATGTTGGCGACCGGCGGCTCTATGGTTGCCACCATCGACCTTTTAAAAGCCAAAGGTTGCCGTAACATCAAAGCATTGGTATTGGTTGCCGCTCCGGAAGGCGTGAAAGCCGTCAATGACGCGCATCCTGATGTAACCATCTACACTGCCGCACTCGATAGCCACTTGAACGAACACGGCTACATCATCCCAGGCTTGGGCGATGCTGGCGATAAGATTTTCGGTACACGTTAATTGAAATGTTTAAGGCCGTCTGAAAAGTGTCAAACATCAACTTTCAGACGGCCTTGTTATATGGTTTGTTTTAAAATCCACATCAGAAAGGACAATCATGAGCTTCCAAGACAATCTGGCCGCCATGCCTGCCATCGATCATTTGAGCGGCTTGGATATTCTCGATAAAGAGGGCAATGTGGTTCATCACATTCCCAATGCACCCGGCAAACAAGGCTCGCTCAAGCTTTACCATGCTTTGGCGCAAGAGTTTGACGGCAAGCTGGACGCAGCGGCGGCAGAACGCGGCTTGGCATGGTTTGCCGAGCATGTTGCCGATGCCGAAGCCAATCCGGGCAAACATCCGAATATTGATTTGCTGTTTAAAGTGAAGGCTGAAAATGCCAGCCTGATTTTGAAACCATTGGCTGCTTAATGAATACAAAAAAGGCCGTCTGAAAACAATTTTCAGACGGCCTTTTTATATGCTTAAAGCCTTAAGCGATAGAGGCTTCAACGAATGCAGTCAGTTGGCCTTTAGCCAATGCGCCGACTTTAGTTGCAACGTTTTTGCCGTTTTTGAACACCATCAGGGTAGGGATGCCGCGAACGCCGAATTTGGCAGGAGTAACTTCATTTTCGTCGATATTGATTTTAACGACTTTCAGACGGCCTTGGAATTCGGAGGCAATGTCGTCCAAGATTGGGGCGATCATTCTGCAAGGGCCGCACCATGGTGCCCAGAAGTCCAGCAATACAGGTACGTCGGATTTCAAAACGTCTTGTTCGAAGCTGGCATCGCTGGTATGGATAATCAATTCGCTGCTCATGTTATTTCCTTTCAAATCGGGATTAATAAAGATGTTGTTCAGAATAGTGGCAGACAGGGAAAATTTCAAGTGCCGCCACCTGGCAATAGTTTTTTTGAAATGCGTCTATCGTAATCCTTAAAGATTCAGACGGCCTCTTGAACCATGTGGCCGGAGTGGGCAATCAAATGGCGCGTATAGTTGCTGCTTGGATTGGCAAACACATTTTCGCATTCGCCTTCTTCAACGATTTTGCCGTCTTTCAACACCATCACGCGGTGGGAAATGGCGCGGATGACGGCGAGGTCGTGGCTGATGATGATGAAGGCGAGGCCGTATTCTTTTTGCAGGCCGCTGAGCAATTCAAGGATTTGTTGTTGCCATTGGACATCAAGCGCGCTGGTTGGTTCGTCCAAAACGAGGATTTTCGGGCGGACAATGATGGCACGGGCGATGGCGAGGCGTTGGCGCTGGCCGCCGGAGAATGCGTGCGGATAGCGTTCGAGTGCGTCTTCGGGCAAGCCGACTTGTTTAAGGACTTCTTGAACGCGGCAGCGCATTTCTTCGCGCGGCATTTCAGGTTCGTGAACGCGCAAGGCTTCGGAAACGGTATCAAAGACGTTCATACGCGGATTGAATGCGCCGAACGGGTCTTGGAACACCATTTGGATTTCGCGGCGCAATTCATGTCGCCATGGCTTGCCGTTGATGTTCAGGCTGCCTTCGGAATCGATAAGGTGCATAACGGCTTTGGCCAGCGTGGTTTTGCCGCAGCCACTTTCGCCGATGATGCCCAATGTTTCCCCCGATTTGAGATCGAAAGAAACGGGGTTGAGAATGGTTTTGTCGCGTTTTTTAAACCAGCCGTCTGATTCTTTGACGGAAAAGGCGATTTGTTCGGCCTTAAGGACGGTGGCAGGATTTTCAGGCAATGGGGCCACTCGGCGCGTTGTGCCGGCGTTGAGCAACATTTTGGTGTATTCGTGCTGAGGATTGGCGAAGACTTCGGCTGCTTTGCCGGTTTCGAGGATACGGCCGTCACGCATAACGGCGACATCGTCGGCAAAACGGCGCACAAGGTTTAAGTCGTGCGTAATGTAGAGCATGGTCATGCCGTGTTCTTCCTGCAGGCGTGAGAGCAGGTCGAGAATTTGGGCTTGAACGGCAACGTCCAAAGCGGTGGTCGGTTCGTCGGCAATCAGGAGCTTGGGCTGGGCTGATACGGCCATGGCAATCATGGCGCGTTGGCGTTGGCCGCCGGAAAGTTGGAACGGATAAGCCTGGGCTTTTTGCTCGGGCTGGTGGATGCCGGTTTCGTCTAGGAGTTCGATAGCGCGCGCCCATGCCTGTTTTTTATCCAAACCCAAATGCAGGGACAGGACTTCGGCGATTTGTTCGCCGACGCGCATGACAGGGTTGAGGGCGGTCATGGGTTCTTGAAACACCATGCCGATTTCGCGGCCGCGCAGTTTTTGCAGGGCGCGTTCGGGCTGGGTCAGCAGATCGGTTCCGCAATATTTCAGACGGCCTTCAAAGGTAACCATCGGATTGAGGCGCATGATGCCTTGCGACAATACGGTTTTGCCGCTGCCGCTCTCGCCGACCAATGCCAGTTTGCGGCCTGGTTGCAAGGTCAGGTTGATATCGTGCAGGACTTGCTTGCTCGGAAAGGAGCCGTTTAGGTTTTCGATTTCGAGTATAGGTGTCGTCATGGTCGTGGCCGTCTGAAAAGGTTTGTGGAATACAGGTTGTTTTCAGACGGCCTGCATGAATCAAGAGGCCGTCTGAAACAGCGGTTTAGTCTTGAAACTGTTCTTTGAGTTTGCGTTTTAACACTTTGCCGGTGGCATTGCGCGGCAGCTCGTCTTGGAAGATGATTTGTTTGGGGATTTTAAAGTTTGCCAACAGGCCGCGCAGGTGGCTGCGGACTTCGGCTTCTTCCAGTTTCATGCCTTCTTTGAGTTGGATAAAGGCAATGATTTCTTCATCGGCGTATTGGTCTTTCACGCCGATTACGGCGGCGGCTTCCACGGCTTCGAGTTTGTAGATGGCTTCTTCGATTTCGCGCGGATAGACGTTTTGGCCTTTGGAGATAATCAGGTCTTTTTTGCGGTCGACGATGAAGATGAAGCCGTCTTCGTCTATGGTGACGAAGTCGCCGGTTTTTAGCCAACCGTTGACAATGGTTTCATCTGTGGCGTCAGGCATATTGAGGTAGCCTTGCATGACCGAACCGCCTTTGATGATGAGTTCGCCCACTTCGCCGCGTGGCACTTCGATTAATTCGTCATCGACGGCTTTCACGGTCAAGCCGGGCAGGGCGACGCCGACGCTGGCGGTTTTTTGGCGCTCAGGCGTATTGACGGCTACGACGGGCGAGCATTCGCTCAAGCCGTAGCCTTCCAGCAATTTGGCACGCGGGAATTTGGCTTTGAAATCGTCAATGGTTTGTCCGGCCAAAGGCGCGCCGCCGCTGATAAACAGACGGACGCGGTTGAACCATCTGAAATACCAAGGGATTTTGGCTTTGCTCATGGCAGTGTAAATAGCCGGTACGCCGAGGAAAATGGTAGCGCGTTTGAGCAAAACCTGTTTCAACACGTTGGAGAACGGGAAGACGGATTTGACCAAAATAATCGAGCAGGCTTGAGATATCGGCAGCAAAACCATGGCAGTCAGCGTAAAGCTGTGGAACATGGGCAAGAAGACGACGAAGCGGTCTTTTTGTGAAATTTGGAAAATTTGTTCGATGCCCGAAAGGTTGGAAAACAGGTTGCTGTAACTGATTAGTGCGCCTTTGGGGTGGCCGGTTGTGCCGGAAGTGTAGATAATGTGCGCCAAGTCGTTGACGGACGGCTGACGGCTCAGATTCGGCTTGCCGGGGAATGTACGCGCGGCATCGAAATAGCTGTCATCGCCACTGGCGGCGTTGGTTTCGCCAATCCAGATGATTTTATTGACTTTGGTTTTGGCTTTGATGTTTTTGAGTTCTTTGGCCAACGGCGCGGATGCGAACATGAAGCGTGCGCCGCAGTCATTGAGGATGTAGGAAAATTCTTCGCTTTTCAAAAAGACGTTGAGTGGGACGGCTACCGCGCCGATGGAAGTAATGGCGAAATAGGCGGCAATAAATTCGGGAGAGTTGGAAACGACAAGGGCAACCCTGTCGCCATATTGTACGCCTTGGTGTTGCAGATAGGCGGCGACGGTTTCTACTTCGCGTTTGAGGGAGGAATAGCTGATTTTTTCTTTGTCGTTGAAAATGACCGTACCTTTACCGTTTTTTTGGCAGGCTGCAGTCAGCATAGCGTAAAAATTAGAGTGGGTGTGCATTTCGGAGTTTGTGTCCATATTGTGTCGATTGATGTACGGTTTCGATGAACCGTTTATTTCGAAGGATAGGTTTTACATCCTATCGGTAAAATAAGCAAGAGGCCGTCTGAAAATACTTTCAGACGGCCTTGCGCTTTGCTGGGCTTAGGAAAGCAATATTTTGAATTTAAACTTATTTATTGTGTTGATGGGAATATTCGCATTCTTCAAAAGTCTGCCGTTCGGAAGATAGCGCAAGCCGATTGCGTTTCTGTCTCGGGTCATTTTGAGTTTACTGCTAAGTTTGAGGCAGAACCCGGATGACGGGTAGGCAATGCCGATGGTAGAAAATCTGGGCTTAACCGTTGTTCAGACGGCCATCGGGTACTTTCTTAAACAGGCGATAGAAATTGTCGCTGGTGTTTTGTGCCAATGTTTCCAAGCTCTCGCCGCGCAGATTAGCTAAGAACTCGGCTGTATAGCGGACGTAGGAAGGCTCGTTTTGTTTGCCGCGTTTGGGAACCGGAGCGAGGAAAGGCGCATCGGTTTCTACCAAGATTCTATCGGCTGGGACGTATTTGGCGGCTTCCTGAATCAGCGGCGCGTTTTTAAACGTCACAATGCCGGAGAAGGAAATGTATAACCCCAAATCCAAAGCGGCTTTGGCAAAGGCGACGTCTTCAGAGAAACAGTGAATCACGCCGGAGTTGGTGTGGCACTCTTTCAAAATCCGCAACGTGTCTTCGGCCGCATCGCGCGTGTGGACGATAACGGGCAGGCCGCTTTCGTTGGCGGCTTGGATATGGTCGGCAAAGCGTTGATGTTGCCATGACAAATCGCCTTTGCACCAGTAATAGTCCAAACCGGTTTCGCCGATACCGACGATTTTGGGATGTTTGGCCGCTTCTACCATTTCGGCAATGGTAAATTCTTCTGCTTCTTGGCTGTCGGGATGTATGCCGATGGTGCAGTAGATGTGGTCGTTTGCCTGAGCAATGTCGAAGACTTCGGCAAAACTTCGTTTGCTGACGCTGATGGCAAGCGCCTGTTTGACGCTTTGCGCTTCCATATTGGCAAAGACTTCGGGCAGGCGGTCTTTTAAGCCGTCAAAGTTGAGATGGCAATGTGAATCGATTAAATACATGGTATTACAGGGTAAAAGTAGTGCGGTCGCTGCGCAGGCGTGGGCCAAGCTCGGCTTCGATCAGGTTTTTTGCCTGCAGGCAGCTTTCGTGTTCGGAGAATGCAAGGCCTACGCCTTTGGGGCGGTGGGCTGAAGTGCGCGCCGGATTGATCCAAACGACTTTGGTTGGCAGGAAGCGTTTGGGATAGTCGGCGATTTCTACGGCCAAGAGGATGTCTTCGCCTAGGGAGAATACGTCATCGGTCGGTACGAACAGGCCGCCGTGTTCTAAAAACGGCATATAGCAGTTGTACAACAAATTGGGGTCTTTGAGTTGCAAAGCCAACATCTTCGCCGGAATGTCTTTTTTATTCATCATTGATTACCTGTTAGGGTTTGTTTTGCCAAAAATCTAAATATTCGATAAGCAGATACTCAAGCTGCATTTTAACACTCAAGGTATGGTATCCGTAAGGGTTGAGCGCGTTCAGACGGCCCAATAGGGCAAACAGCTTGCGTGAATCGGTTTTAGAGGCCGTCTGAAGCAGGGCTTGGGCATGGTGTGGATAATAAAGCGGCGCCATATTTTGTTGTGCTAAGCCGACATCCATCAGCCACTTTTGCAGCCAGTCGATGAAAACGGCCAGCGGTTGTTTTTGTTTGTCGAACGTAGCGGCGTAATCGAGTATGGCCAACAGGCGCGGGGCGGCCAGCAGCATCAGCAACTCTTCGCGCAATGCGTCCAATTCGGGAGTCGGCGTGAATAAAGGCGCGCCGCTGTGGAATGCCAACAAGGCTTCTGCATTTTCCACGCCCTGTTGGCGCAGGTATGCCGCAGCCTGCTCATGGGTAGGCGAGGGCAGCACCATCTGGCGGCAACGGCTTTTGATGGTGGGCAGGAGTTTGTCTCGTGCATGGGTAACGAGCAGGAAAACGACGTGTTGCGGCGGCTCTTCCAAAGCTTTTAACAAACCGTTTGCCGCTTGTGTATTCATACTTTCAGCCGGATGTACCAATACCACGCGCAGTCCGCCGCGGACAGCGGTCAGGTAAATGTTTTCCACAATATCGCGCACGGCATCGATTTTGATTTGCAGGAGTTTGCGTCCTGTTGCCTCGCCTTCGGGCATTTCCGGCGTGAGTTCGTAAAAGTCGGGATGCGTGTTTTGGCTAAACAAATGGCACGAGGCACACTCGCCGCAGGGTTCATGGCCGGACTTCGGCGATTCGCACAGCAATGCCTGCGCGACAAAGCGGGCAAACTCGGTTTTGCCGGTATTTTCTTTGCCGGTAAACAGCCAGGCGTTGGGACGGTTTTGCCAATGGGCGGCGAGCTGTTGCCATTGGGTTTCATGCCATGGATAAATCATATCGTTTGGGAACTATAAGGTAGGTGGTTATTATACTCTCAGGCCGTCTGAAAAAGGTTTCAGACGGCCTTTAATAAACTGCCTAAAAATTAATCAAATATCGTTTTTCTTTGAAATATCAATTATTAAGCTTACTTATTCACAGCCTTTGCACACGCTTGTTTGGGGGAAATGTGCATTTTGTTTGGCGGTAAAGTTGTGCTTAAAATTTAGGCAGATGTGTTTTTTAATGTTAAATCAGACAGTAATCTGATTTATGCACAAACTGTCCACGCGATTGAACAGTGAAAATGTGCATGGTGGGGAGACATTTCAGACGGCCTTATTTGCTGATTTTCAACAAAGCGGTCAAATCCCCGATAAATTTTGGTTCCCGTTTGATGAGGTAAACAATCAACGGAATATTACCTACAGCAACAATCAAATACAGCAGCGTGATGCTGTTGAACAACATCAGCAAAACCGCGCTCAAAATGGCGGCTGACACCATAAATACGCCGTTGATGATGTTGTTGGCAGCAATAGCGTGGGCGCGGAAGGTTTCGCTGCTGGCAGTTTGCAGCCAAGTGTAGAGCGGTACGGAGAAGAAGCCGCCGAAAAAGCCGATGGCCGACATCACGAGCATAATCGGATACGCTTGGGCTTGCGATAAAAACCAAATAATGCCGTTTAATTCGGTAAAGCGTTGGCCTTGGGTCAGCCACACCAGCAATAATCCACAGACCGTCAACCCCAGAGTGCCGATGGTAACCAAGCCCAAAATCAGGCGCTCATGGCTGAGTTTGGCGCATAATACCGAGCCGATGGCGATACCGATGGAGAACAGCGCCAACATCAGGTTGAACACATTATCGTTGCCGCCCAAATGGATTTGCGTGAACGTCGGCAGTTGGGTGGTATAAACCGAGCCGACAAACCAAAACCATGAAATACCGATGATGGATGTGAATACGGGACAATTGGCCGCCGCTTCACGAATCAGTGAATTCGTGCCTTTGATGATGTTCCATTCGATTTTTGTGTCCGACATTTTAGCGGGTACAGACGGCATAAACAGGCTGGTCATCGTGCCGCCGACGGCGACCAATAATACCAAACCGCCAACAATATACGGCGGAACGCCTGCGACTGCCGTGCCCAAAAGTTGGCCAAGCAAAATGGCGATAAACGTACCTGATTCAATCAGGCTGTTGCCCATAATCAGCTCTTTGTCGTTGAGGTAATCGGGCAAAATCGCGTATTTCAGCGGGCCGAACAAGGTCGATTGCGTGCCCATGCAAAACAGGCAGATTAAAAGCAAAGGCGCGGATTGGATGTAGAAGCCATACGCCGCCACTGCCATGATGATGATTTCCAACAGCTTGATCCAGCGCGCCAAAACTGCTTTATCAAATTTGTTGCTCAGCTGTCCTGACAGCGCGGAAAACAGGAAGTAGGGCAGGATAAACAGCATCGCACCCAAGTTCAGCATTTGGCTGGGTGGCAGAAAGTCGTTTTTACCCAAACCGTAAAAACTGATCATCACGAATAATGCGGTTTTGAACATATTATCGTTCAACGCGCCCAAAAACTGCGTCCCAAAGAGCGGCGCAAAACGGCGGGTCGTGTGGAAATTCAGATTGTCTTTTTTAAGGCTCATTGTTTGGATTCTTTGTCTTCGTCTTTTTCGATCAGTTTTTCAGTGGAGTCATCGTCCATCAAAATGCGGTGCGCAGGTCCTTCAAGGTCGTCAAACTGTCCGTTTTTACCCGACCACCAGAAAAACCAACCGATGATAAAGGCCAAAATAATGCTGATGGGGACAAGGATAAACATACTTTCCATTACATCGCTCCAGTCAAATCGGTCAGGATAAAGGTTTTACCGCTGATGGTCAGGTATTCGTTGCGCAACGCGCCGATATTTTTATCGTCAAAAAACAATTCGATACGGTCTTTAACCACGCGCCAGTATTGCGGAATATCGGTTTGCTCAAAAGGCGACAATACCGCCGCTGCGGCTGCATCTTCGCTTTGCAGCTTGACTACAAAGCGTCCGCTTTGCGGCGGATTTTGCGATTCATCGTCTGCCAACATAATAAAAAATCCGGCGTGTTCGCCGTCTTGAGTGTGGATACTGAAATAATGCATATCGGGAAATCTTCAAAACCGCCGTCATTTTTTTCAGACGGCCTAAAATAAAATTCCGTCCATTTTACATCAAATATTAAGTCAAGCAGCCGATTACATTTTTTGTTAGAATACGGCGTTTACTTTGTTAATCTGTTCAGACCGCTACCCACTACGTCCCACAAGGGATGCAACATAGCCGGAGCCGCAGTAAGGTCCCGACAAGAATGCCGTCTGAAACCTCAAGGAGCATAAAATGACACAAAAATTAATCTTGGTTTTGAACTGCGGCAGCTCTTCCCTCAAAGGTGCCGTATTGGATAACGACAGCGGCGAAGTATTGCTGAGCTGCTTGGCAGAAAAACTCAATCTGCCTGATGCCTACATTACCTTCAAATTCAACGGCGAAAAACACAAAGTCGACCTGTCTGCCAAGCCTGACCACACCGGCGCAGTTGAAGCCCTGATGGAAGAACTCAAAGCCCACGGTCTCGACAGCCGCATCGGCGCCATCGGTCACCGCGTCGTCAGCGGCGGCGAACTGTACAGCGAATCCATCCTCGTTGACGACGAAGTTATCGCTGGCATCGAAAAATGTATCCCGCTCGCTCCCCTGCACAACCCTGCGCACCTCTTGGGTCTGCGTGCCGCACAAAACATCTTCAAAGGTCTGCCTAACGTTGTCGTATTCGACACCGCCTTCCACCAAACCATGCCGGAACATGCCTACACCTACGCTATTCCACATGAACTGTATGAAAAATACGGCTTGCGTCGTTACGGCGCGCACGGTACCAGCTACCGCTACGTTTCTGATGAAACCGCCCGTTTCCTCGGCAAAGACAAAAAAGACCTGCGCATGGTGATTGCCCACTTGGGTAACGGCGCATCTATCGCCGCAGTTGCCAATGGCGAATGTAAAGACACCAGCATGGGTCTGACTCCGCTGGAAGGTTTGGTCATGGGTACCCGCAGCGGCGATATCGACCCTTCAGTTTTCAGCTTCTTGGCTGAAAACGCAAACATGACCATTTCCCAAATTACCGAAATGCTGAACAAAAAATCCGGCCTGCTCGGTATCTCCGGTTTGTCTAACGACTGCCGTACCATTGAAGAAGAAGCTGCCAACGGCCACGCAGGTGCCAAACTGGCTCTGGAAATCTTCATCTACCGCTTGGCTAAATACATCGGCAGCATGACAGTCGCGGCAGGCGGTTTGGACGCATTGGTCTTTACCGGCGGTATCGGCGAAAACTCCGACATCATCCGCGAACGCGTATTGGGCTACTTGGGCTTCCTCGGTCTGCACATTGACCAAGAAGCCAACCTGAAAGCCCGCTTCGGTAACGCCGGTGTAATTACCACTGCTGACAGCAAAGCTGTTGCCGTTGTGATTCCTACCAACGAAGAATTGATGATTGCACACGATACTGCCCGTCTGAGCGGCCTGTAATCCGTCATTATTGAAAACCTGCCCGTAAGGGCAGGTTTTTTGTTGTGTATAGATGAAGAAAGTTTTGAGAATATATTGAGAAAAGCCGGCAAACATTGTGTTTACCGGCTTTTTAACCAGTGCAATATTAAGAATGCTGACGGATAGGTTTAGAACTTATAACTGATGGTAAACAGCAAAGTCCTGCCTCGTGCGTAGTTGTTCAAGACGGAGCGTGTCGTACCGCCATATTTGCCATTGCATAAACCGTTGGCATCGCATTCGACTTCCTCATCATCTAAACCGCCTTTTCTTTCAAATACGCTGAAATAGCGCTGGGTTGCGGCATCATTTGCGGCATCCAAAGGATCGATATAGCGCTTATTGAACGCATTTTGAATGTCGAAACGAAGGATAAGGTTTTTCTTCGGTTCGTAATTGGCATAGAAATCAAAAATCATCGGCTGTCTGTTGATGCTTTCTGTTTTTTTGATCACTCTTCTGCCCATTTGATGTGAAGAGTAGGTATTGGCACCGGTTGTACCGTCAACAAATTCCTCCTCAGTCGTTGCCCGTGTACTTTTGCCGTAATAGCGCATAATGCCGCCGACGGTCAATTTGTTGCCCAACCATCGGGACCCTAATTCAAACCGACCGTAATCTCGGGGCAGGCGGGAAATTTTGCTTAAGCCGTAGCCTTGTTTGATTTGGTCTTCTTTAGAAGAGTTGCGGGGCGATTCGCTGGCATCGCTATAGTTGGTCGGCTGGTTGGTTTTTTGATAGGCGTAAGACAGGGTTGTAAAAAAGCGGCCGAAATCATAGTTCATTTCCACTTCCAAACCATTTTTATGGACAGGTTTGGCATAGTTTCGATGCTGGATGGAGTATTGCAGGCCGGTACTGGTTACCCAGCTGGGTGCTTTATCCAAATCCCACCATTTGCCATAAACATTGTGGATATAGTTGTTTATTCTGCTGCGGTAGGCGACCAGTTTGAAACCCAATACATCGTCCGGCTTGAAAATCCCTTTTTTGAAGGTATTGAAGCCTATTTGGTAAGTATTGGCCTGTTCCGGCTTAAGGGCTGTATTGACGCCTGAGTCGCCGATTTGTGAAAAATACATTTCTTGAATATTCGGCATTCTATGCGTACGCGAATAGCTGATAAACGGCATAAAGTAGTCGTTGACATTGATGTTTAATGCCACCGAATGGTTTACTGCATGCTTTTTACCGGATTTGGTATAGACCGGTTCGTAAAGGTCGCAGCTTGGCGTGCAATGCTGTTTATAAATTTCAGAATCTTCTCCAAATGCTTTTTTAAAGTCTTCTTGGGTATTGAAGTAGTCGGTATATTCGCCTTTGTAGCGGTAGTTGACCATATTGGCGCTGTAATTCAATTGATAAATGCCTTTTTTCAAGGAAGTATCAAAATAGAACGTATTGAATTTTTGCTGGCCTGAAGGTTGTAATATGGTTGATTTTTGAGGAAATATTCCTTTGTCGCCTTTGAAACGGCCTAAAAAGCTGTACAGGCCGGCATCTTGATCGGGGCCGTCGTAAAAAAGGCTCAGCTCTTCTGGAAAGCGGTTTTTACTGTATTGGTTTTTAAAGAAATTGAAACCGACAGTAGCTTTTAAATCTGTTTTTTTGGGAAGTTTGAAAGAAAAGCTGTTGTTGATATCCAAAAGATTGGCTGTGTTTTTGGTTTCCAAATAATCAAGCAGCCCCCATCCTGAAAAACGTGAGTTTTTCGGATATTTTTGTTTTCCCAAATTATGGGCGGCCAACACGTTTAAATCGACATAATCGCCAATGTTTAAGTTGTAATTGGCTTGGTAGTTGCGGTTTTCTACTTTGCGGCTGCCGATACGGTTGTTCATGGTACGAAGCTGAAGGTCCAGCTTGTTGTTGTCGTTTTCGTATTCCACTTTGACCAAATGGCTGTTTGAGCGTTGTTGCAGGCTGGTCGGGTCGATAGGTGTCAGATCCCATTGCGGTGCCAAATTCTCTTTCCAGCTTCTTTCCAAGTCATCGACATAATCTCTTTGCAAAACTTCGGGATCGTTATATTTTTTGGAGAAAGGATAGTCCCAATAGCTTTTGCCGACCGCATTGCGCTTGGAAAAGTCACGAACCCAGAGATTTTGTTCGTGGTCGAATTTCAATAAGTTGCTCTCAAAATATTCTTGTTTTTTACGATCCAAATATTCCTCGCCAAAATTGCCGATACGCTGACCGCCGCCGCCTACTTTATAGTTTTGCTCGACATTACGGTGGCTGTAACCATATAACGCACCAAGGCGCGCGCCACTGTCAAACCATTTTTGTACTGCTCCGGTTGCCATAAAGTTGCTTTTGGTGCTGTTTGTGCCGGTCAATCCTTTGGTCAAGAGGCCGAAGGTATTGTTTCCGTGTACCACATCGTCTACTCGTAAAGTACGGAAATTGGCTGTACCGGATAAGGTATTGATGCCGTTGGAACCCGAGAAACTGCCTTTGGTTACATCGACGCCGGCAATAAAATTGGGATCCAGTGCCGTACCGAATTGCGAGGAGCTGCCGCTGCGTCCGGCATCGGCAGAAGTGGAATAGAAGGTTTGGGTTACGCCGTCAACCATCGTATTGACACGTCCCAAACCGCTATCGCCACGGATATTGACCGCCAATACCCCCGATCCCTTGTCTTGTTGGGTGAAAACGCCGGGCATGCTCCGAACGATGGTATCGATGTTTTCGCTGGATTGATAAACGCGTTCACGCGAACTTTTGGCTTGGCCTTCGGTAAAAACTTTTTTCTCTTTGGCAATGTGTTTGCCTTTGACTTGAATTTCATCAAGCTCTTGAGTTGAAACCTCGTCTTCTGCGTGTGCGATACTTGTTATAGCCAGTAAAGATAATGTTAGTAGATTTAATTTGAAATTCGGATTCATGATAGTTACCTCAGAAACGAAGTTGTTACTTTATAACATATTATTAAACTTTACAAATATTTTGAAAATGGTTTTTATTTGTTAAAAAATAAAGTAGATTCTTGTTTCAGGAGATAATCCAACCGCATATGATTCATCTGGCTGAAAAGATAAAGCAGGTCTGAATTTGAATTGGGTTGGTCGAGAAGAAGGAAGATTTAATTGAATTTAAACGGCTGGAAGAAGAAAATTTGATTGCGATATGTGAATTGAGCCGTCGGTTTCAAATGAAACCGGTAAAAAACATGAAATGCAAAATATAAAGTCGATATAGAAAGATTTGAAGTCAGTTGAAGAAAAGGCCGTCTGAAAATGATATTTCAGACGGCCTTTATTGCTTTAAGCCTTATTCCGGACCGCGGAATGTGTCGTGGCAAGATTTACAGCTTGCACCGGTTTCGCCGTAAGCGGCTTTGATTTCTTCGAGCTTGCCGGTTTGGGCAGCGGCGTTGAGTTTCTCAACTGCAGCGGCAAATTTTTCTTCTTCGGCTTTGAATGTTGCTGTGTCTGTCCAGATGGCAGGCAGGGCGCGGCCGTTGCCTTGAGGGTCGGATTCAAACAGGGTGAACGGTTTTTTGCTGTTTTCGGCGAAGGTTGCGGCGGCTTGTTTGAATTTTTCTACGTCGTAAGGCTCTTCGTCTTTGACCATTTTGCCCATGCGGGTAAACTCAGGCATCATGGATTTGAACGCGGCCGTACGGTCTTCGGAAATAGGGCCTTTAGGCTGGGAAGGCGCGCTGCTGCCGCCGCAGGCGGAAAGGGTAAGCGCCACTGCTGCCAAAGCAACAGGGAGAAAACGGGTTTTCATATGGAGTGTGTCCTATTGTGATGATATGATTATCGTTAAATTTAAAATCAGCCGGCCAAACACTCAGGCCGTCTGATAAGGCGTTATCATACCTTAAACCCAAGTCTGAAACGAGTATAGAAAGGAAACGATATGGCAATTT
>NZ_JBQCTZ010000024.1:0-33205 GCF_051963715.1 Neisseria sp. P0001.S005
GGCCGGATTGAGGCGTGCGTCCCAAAGGGTTTGGATAAATTGGGCGGTTTGTTGTTGCAGGCCGTCTGAAAATGGGGTAGAGGAAATAATCGCTAAGTCCCAGTCGGAATGGGGATAGAGTTCGCAACGCCCGAAGCCGCCGATGGCAATGAGACTGATGTCGTCGCTGTCGGGGAAATGGATTTGCCAGAGGGTTTGTAGCAGGGTTTCGGCAGCGGCGATATGGTCGCGGAAGTAAGCGGTAGGGCGGTTGTTTTGGCGGTAGGCAGTTTCTGCTGCGACTTTTTGTTGCTGGTAGGTTTGGATGGCTTGTTGGGCGGCGGTCATGATGGTGTCTGGCTGTGAATTAGGCTTGGGTATCGGCAGGCTCGGTCATTTGGCGGAGCATTTCTTGCGGCGGAAGGAGGAGTTTGTAAGGGGCGATTTTAAGCGCGGATGCGATTTTTTCGATGTTGGAAAGGGCGATGTTCCAGCGTTTGCGCTCGATAGCGGAAACGTAGGTGCGGTCAAGTCCGCATTGACGCGCCAGTTCTTCTTGCGACCAGCCGCGATTAACGCGATAGAGGCGCATGTTGTAAGCGATAACGGCGCGGAGGTCTTGCGGATCGGGCAGGCTTGGAGGGGGAGTGAGTTTGTTGACCATGGTATTTTGAGTTTGTGGTTTGAACGATAAGGGGATTTTATACTATTTTTGTGAGGGGAAAGGAAAGGCCGTCTGAAAGTTTCAGACGGCCTTAAAGGGGGTAGGTATAAAAAAAAGGGGGTGGCTTTCGGCCACACCCAAACACACACACATCAAGAGGAAAGAAAAATCATTTAATAAGAGAGCTGGCTCTTATAGGGGAAAACTGGAGGATTCGGGCTTGACCCTGAAGCATTGAAAGGCATTATAAATGAAAATAGGGTTGGGGTATTGATACAGGTCAATTCGGGCTTGATTTAGAAAATATATTTTTAGGATAGTGGAAATAAATTAAAAATAAGGTCTGATTGTGAATAAAAGCTATCAGGCCGTCTGAAAAATGGGTTTCAGACGGTCTGATTGGTTTAAAGGCTGCTACTTACTATATAAATTAAGTTTAAGCCAAACCTTTATCTTTGGCTTCTTGCAGGCGGGCTTCAAAGTTGCTGAGGTTGATGCCTGCCTGTTCGGCTGCGGCAACTACTTCGGCTACAGATGCGCCGTGTTGCACTTGATGATAACCCCAAAGCAGGGAGCAGCGAGTACCGGTGCGGCAGAAGGCAAGAATGGGAGCCGGAGATAGTTGCAACAGATTTTGGAAGGCTGCGACATCGGCTGCATTGATTTGAGGCGCAACGACGGGCTGGTGTGAGAATTGGTTGATGCCGGCCTCTTTAAACCAGTTTTGTACTTCGGCAAAAGCCGGTTGGTTTTCTTCTTCGCCGTCCGGGCGGTTGCAGATGACGGTTTGGATGCCGAGACGTACGGCTTCTTGGACATCGGCTTCGGTCAGTTGGGGGGCAATATAGAGGGTGTCGGTCAGTTTACGGATGGGCATAGTTTTTCCTTTCTTTATATTAAATGGATATGTTGATTTCAGACGGCCTAGGAAGTGGCAGGCCGTTTGAAGTTTTATTTAATGATTGTACAACCAGTTTTCGAGTTTTTGGCGATCGGTAATGTGCAGCAGGGCAGTATTGGCTTCTGCTGCTTGAACTGTGATGCTAGTCTCGCGTAACAGGCCTTGGCGGAAGAAATGGATGGTAGTGCGCGTGCCGATAGGCAGTTTGCTCCACTGCGTTGCAAGGTCGTTGCAGGCATAGCCGCCTAAGGCGATGATTTTGTCTTGCGGGCAGAGTCCGGCATTTTCTGCGCTACCGCTATTAAATACATGAGTCAGGACGGCATGATCGCTGCTTTGTTTGAAACGTGCGCCCAAATCGTTAGCGGGGGTAACCGATTGGGGTTCGCTTGCAAATGCTCCGCCGTGCTGGCGGGGCAGGGGGATGAAGTCAAGTTTGACACCTACGCTTTGCAGGCATTCTGCGAGCGGAAGGTCTTCGGTGCTGTATAAGGCCGTCTGAAAGAAGGTTTCTAAATCTAAACCGGTTATTTCTTGACAACGGGATTGCCAGTGTTTTTCGGGTATGCCTTGATGGGTGTTGCACCAATCGCGATAGTGTTGCTGCATCACGCTGTCGAGGGTGTATTTGCCTTGGCTTTTTTCACGGATGATAAGGTCGAGGCAAAGTGCGGCCAGTGCGCCTTTTTGATAGTAGCTGACGATAGCGTTGGGGCTGTTTTCGTCTTGTTTGTAGAACTTGTCCCATGCGCTAAAACTGGATTGGGCAAGGGTTTGTTTCAGACGGCCTTGTGTCTGCTGTACGCGTGTGATGCTTTGTGCAAGCAGGGTAAGGTAGGCTTCGGGACTGATGGTCTTGCTTCGGGCTAGAAAGAGGTCGTCGTAGTAGGACGTAATGCCTTCAAATGCCCAAAGTTGCTCGGTGTAGTTTTCTTGGTCGAGATTGTAAGGTGCGAAGACGGCCGGTTTGATGGATTTAACGTTCCATGCGTGGAAGTATTCGTGGGAGAAGAGGCCGAGCAGTTCGGTATAGGCTTTGTCGGCTTCGCCCATATCGTAAGATGGCAGACTGTGGCGGTCGGCAAGAAGGGCGGTGCTGCTGATGTGTTCCAGTCCGCCGTAGAGGTTGTCGCCCAGATGTAATAGGAAAAAGTATTCAGTAAACGGGGCAGGGGAGGGAAACATTGCCAACTCGGTTTCGCAGATTTTTTGAATATCGGCGAGGAAGCGGGCGCGGTCGAAATCGGGGTAGATACCGCTTAATGCAATACGGTGGGGAATGCCTTGTGCTTCAAAGTCGAGGAATTCGATGATGCCTGTTTCAACAGGGTGATCAATAAGCTCGGCATATGAGGCCGTCTGAAAAGTGGTCGCCGAAATTTGTGGCAGGGTTGTGGCTATCTGCCATGTGTGTGGCAGGGTAGGAAATTCGACTTGGTGCGGTTGTTCCTCTTGTCCGTGTACTTTTAAGAATAGGCATGCGCCGTCGAAAAAGCCGCGCTCGGTACTGAGGAACGAGCCGCGAACTGATAAGTCGAATGCGTAAACAGTGTAGTAAATTTCCCACTCTCCACTGAGAGCAGGGGTTTGCCAATGGTTTTTGCTGGTTTGTGTCAGCGGCTGGGCTTTGCCGTTGTAGCGCGCGCTAATGTGCGTGATGTGGCGGGCAAAGTCACGGATGAGGTAGCTGCCGGGAACCCAGTTGGGTAAGCTGATTTCTGTTTCTGAATCATTGGTTTGAGTGAATGATAAGGTGATGTGCCATTCATGAGACAGGAAATTGGGGGTAATTTTGTAATTAATCATAACTATTGGTTAATTTGCTAAAGTTTATTAAGAATAAGGGGGTTTAAGGGGTGGGCTTAATCTATATCAATAAAATTGTATGAAAAAGGGGGCTTGAAAAAATACTATGTCCGATTTAATGCGTATGTTTTAATAATTTATTGATTATAAAAGAAATGAATTTATGTCTTGCTAAATATTTTATGCAATGTGGAATGTAATTTTGCTTGGCATGTTGTGGTGTCTATGTTAAATTTAGAAAAATTTGAGCCTTAGCCGTATTGCGCTTTTTATAAACGTAAGGGTTGGGGTGAGATAAAAATTTTTTATACCCATAATTTATGGAGACTTCCATGGACACACAAACTTATAACTACAAAGTGGTGCGCCAGTTCGCCATCATGACTGTAGTTTGGGGTATTGTGGGCATGTTGGTCGGCGTTATCGTCGCTGCCCAGCTTTTTGCTCCGGCCCTCGATTTATCCAATATCGGACCTTGGTTCCACTTCGGCCGCCTGCGTCCTCTGCACACCAATGCGGTTATTTTTGCATTCGGCGGTTGCGGTTTGATTGGTACATCATACTACGTTGTTCAACGTACATGTAATACCCGTCTGTTTGGCGGTTGGCTGCCTGCATTTACCTTCTGGGGTTGGCAGGCTGTCATTGTGGCTGCGGCTATCAGCTTGCCTATGGGTTACACCCAAGGTAAAGAATACGCCGAGCTGGAATGGCCTATCGACATTTTGATTACGCTGGTGTGGGTTGCCTACGCCATCGTATTCTTCGGTACGATTGCCAAACGTAAAATCAAACATATTTACGTTGCCAACTGGTTCTACGGCGGCTTTATCTTGGCCGTTGCGCTGTTGCACATCGTCAATAATATCAGCATCCCTGCCGGTTTGATGAAATCTTATCCAGTTTACGCAGGTGCGATTGATGCGATGGTTCAATGGTGGTATGGCCACAATGCGGTGGGCTTTTTCCTGACAGCCGGCTTCTTGGGTATGATGTACTATTTCGTACCTAAACAAGCAGGCCGTCCGATTTACTCTTACCGCTTGTCCGTCGTCCACTTCTGGGCTTTGATTTTCACTTATATGTGGGCAGGTTCTCACCACTTGCACTACACCGCATTGCCTGACTGGACTCAATCTTTGGGTATGGTATTGTCTTTGATCCTGTTCGCACCTTCTTGGGGCGGTATGATCAACGGTATCATGACTCTGTCTGGTGCATGGGACAAACTGCGTACCGACCCGATTTTGAAATTCTTGATCGTATCTCTGTCCTTCTACGGTATGTCTACGTTTGAAGGTCCGATGATGTCTATCAAAACAGTTAACGCTCTGAGCCACTATACTGACTGGACTGTTGCACACGTTCACGCCGGTGCATTGGGTTGGGTAGGCTTCGTAACCATCGGTTCCGTTTACTACATGATCCCACGCCTCTTCGGTAAAAACGAAATGTACAGCACCAAATTGGTTGAAGCGCATTTCTGGATTGCAACCATCGGTGTGGTTCTGTATATCGCCGCGATGTGGATTGCCGGTGTGATGCAAGGCCTGATGTGGGGTTCTTTGAACGAAGACGGCACACTGACTTATTCCTTTGTCGAATCTGTAAAACGTACCATGCCTTACTACATGATTCGTTTCACCGGCGGTCTTCTGTACCTGAGCGGTATGTGCATCATGGCATATAACGTTTACCGTACTGCTATCAGTGGTAAAGCGGTTGATGCTGAGATTCCTGCGGTTTCTCAAACCCAACACCACTAATAATAAGAAAGATAGGCTACCAAAATGAAATTACAACAATTAGCTGAAGAAAAAGTCGGTGTACTGATTGTATTTACCCTGCTTGTAGTCAGCGTCGGCCTTCTGATTGAGGCTGTTCCGCTGTTCTTCTCCAAGGCAGTTACTGAACCTGCACCCGGCGTGAAACCATATAACGCCCTGCAAGTGGCCGGTCGCGATATTTATGTGCGCGAAGGCTGCTACAACTGCCACTCTCAAATGATTCGTCCATTCCGTGCAGAAACTGAACGTTACGGTCATTACTCCGTTGCCGGTGAGTCTGTTTATGACCATCCGTTCCAATGGGGTTCTAAACGTACCGGTCCGGATTTGGCTCGTGTCGGCGGCCGTTATTCCGATGAATGGCACCGCATCCACCTGCTGAACCCGCGCGACGTTGTGCCGGAGTCCAATATGCCTGCATTCCCATGGCTCGCACGCAATAAAGTCGATGCCGAGGCAACTGTGGCGCATATGAAAGCCCTGCGTAAAGTGGGTACACCTTACAGCGATGAAGAAATTGCCAAAGCACCTGAAATGCTGGCTAACAAATCAGAGCTGGACGCTGTTATCGCCTATCTGCAAGGCTTGGGCTTGGCATTGAAAAACGTAAGGTAACATCATGGACGCTAACTGGGCTCGCTCGCTCTTTACTGTTTGGGTATTTATCAGCTTTATTTTAGTTCTCTATATTGTATTCAATAGACGCAATAAGAAAAACTATGACGATGCTGCCAGCAGTATTTTCGATAATGACGAACAAAGGCCGTCTGAAAAGGACGATCAAGCTCAGTCAGTCCGTGATCACGGAGCAAAATAATGAACACAACATCCCAATTTACCAGTAGTTTCTGGAGTATATATATTGCCGTTATCGTCGTGCTCAGCTTCATCGGCCTGGCTTGGCTTCTGCTTTCGCAAAACGTTGTGAAACGCCCTAAAAAAGGCGAAGAAGTAAAAACCACAGGTCATGAGTGGGACGGCATTTCGGAGTACAACAACCCTCTGCCACGTTGGTGGTTTTGGCTTTATGTCTGCACATGGCTGTTTGGCGTCGGCTACCTGATTATGTATCCAGGTATCGGCGATTACAAAGGCCTGTGGGGCTGGAGCAGCCATGGTCAATATGAAGAAGAAGTTGCCAAAGCCAATCAGCAATACGGTAAAGTGTATGCTAAATTTTCCAATATGCCGATTGAGAAAGTGGCTAAAGACCCTGAAGCCCGTGCTATTGCACAAAACCTTTTCAATACCTACTGTATCCAATGTCACGGCTCAGATGCCAAAGGCTCCAAAGGCTTCCCGAATTTGACCGACGACGATTGGTTGTGGGGTGGCGAATCTGAAAAAATTCAGGAAACCATTGAAAAAGGCCGTACTGCCTCTATGCCGGCATGGGGTCCTGCTTTGGGTGAAGAAGGCGTGAAAAACGTAACACAATATGTTATGTCCCTTTCTAAACCTAAAGGTCAATACGACGAAGAACGTGCAGAGCGTGGTAAAGCCCTGTTTAGCGGCCCACCTGCCAACTGTTTCACTTGTCACGGCGACAAAGGTCAAGGTATCCAAGGCCTCGGCCCGAATCTGACCGACGATGTATGGTTGTGGGGCGGTACTCAAAAAGCGATTACCGAAACCATTACCAACGGCCGCAGCAGCCAAATGCCTGCTTGGGGTCACTTCCTCGACAAAGATAAGCTGCACATCATGACCGCTTATGTTTGGGGTTTGTCCAACAAAGACGGTAAAAAAGCTCCTGCTAAAAAAGCCGAGCCTGCTCCGGTAGCTCAACCTGCCGATGCTTCTGCTCCAGCAGCTGCTTCAGTTCCTGCAGCCGATAAAGCTGCTTCAGATGCTAAAGCTGCTCCGGCTGCTGAAGCCAAACCTGCTGAAAAAGCAGAAGCGGCTCCGGTTAAGGTAGACGGCAAAGCTGTTTTTGAAGCCAACTGTAAAACATGTCATGGCGGTATGATTCCGGGCGCACCTGCTGTCGGTAAAAAAGACGACTGGGCTCCTCGAATTAAGCAAGGTAAAGATACTTTGCACAAACACGCGCTTGAAGGTTTTAATTCAATGCCTGCCAAAGGCGGCAACAGCAGCTTGAGTGACGATGAGGTTAAAGCGGCTGTAGACTTTATGGCAAATGAGTCCGGTGCAAAATTCTAATTTTGAGTCGGATTGAAAAAAGCGTACCTAACAAGGTACGCTTTTTTATATTTGATAAAACCAATAAGAGAAGACATATCAAAGAGGTGAAATATATAAGGCCGTCTGAAACATTCAGACGGCCTTTGTTCTTGGTTCAACCAAAATTAATCAATCCAAAGTGGACGTACTGCGTTTCAGGAACCATTCGCTGAAAGGCCACTCGACGCTGTCGAGTAAGTTTTTGGTAATTAGCCCCAGTTCCGTATCGCCTTCGATTTGCAATTTACGGTTGAAAAATAAGGTATCGGGATCTTCCTCACGCATCATCATGCGCATGAAGTCTATACCATTGGCCGCCAGCCTCAGATCGGGGGCGCCGCTGAAGTTGTCGTCCAGGAATTTTTCCGTATCGGCACTAAACCGCACTTTGATACCGGCATCCAAAACTTCGATTTCGAATTTTCTTCCGGCAAAAAGTTCCATATCGGCAGGCAGTAAACCTTTTTTCAGCATGGTATTCAATACGGAGACCAAAACAAAGCGTGGAGGTTTGCCGGGAAGTTTGGTACCGATTTTTGCCATCCATTTGGGTAATATGATTTCAGGCAGCGCCATAATATGCCTCCTTCACGGTTTCAATACCGGGCTGACCGCGCCAATAGCCGTCAACCAGTGTTCCGGTAGTCAGTCGTTCCAACTCGGGGCGGACATCTTCCCATGTAGCTTTTCCGTCCAATACATCGCGGTGAATTTGGATAATTTCAGCCATGCTGTGCATTTGTGGCGACAGTCTGAGCATATTCACGCCGATTTTATTCAAGTCTTCATGGTGGGGCAGTAGGTTTTGGCAACCGTAAGACATGGTTTGGATGCCGTTGATGGTGAGAAACGGCTGGCCTTCTCGCGTATTCATGGCCATACCGTGCTCGTGGTCGAGGCAGCGGAACTCGCAACTGTCTTTATTCAGATTGTAATGGCGGGCGGTAAAGCAACGTGATGAATAGGCGAGCGGCATTTTACCCCAAGCGAAGAGTTCGGTTTCAATGCCGTCTGAAGCTTTGATGATTTCGGCAACCTTATCGCGGCTCAGCTCGGACGGTGCAATCCAGCGGAATGCCCCTAATTTTCGGAATACGTCCAAAGTGGTTTCGTTGTAGATATTCAGGCTTGCACCGGCAACAAACGGGATGCCATGTTCGCGTGCCAATTTGACCGCACCCATGTCGTTGGCTTCAACTTTAAACTTTCCCTGCTCCGTAATTTTGCGCAGGCGTTTCAGATCGGATTCGCTTTCGAGTAGGACTTGTGAAGAAAGAATAATCTCCTTACCGCTTTCTGCCAGGTCTTCAGCCAGTCCGAACCAGTCGGCAAAGCGCATTTTCTGACGGCGTGAGCAGACTACCTCACCCAAATAAACAGTATCCAACGGCGTATCCAGCATGGAAACGTAAAATTCCAGTAGGGCTTCTTTTTGCCAGAAAAATAAAATAGGGCCCAGCGACAATTTCAATGAATTCATTTTCTTCCCCTTATTTCCATGGGCGGTTGTATGCGCCCAAAGTTGTCTGATGACCTTCCGAAACTTTGCTCAAGGCATTGTTCCAGGACGGATTGACTTTGAAATGCGACGGGTCGGCTGCGGCTGCATCCAGTGCTTGGCGCAGGGATTTGGTTACTTGCGCCGTATACATCGGACTGCGTTGGCGTCCCTCGATTTTGATGGCGGATACACCGATTTTGATGAGTTCGGGCAACATTTCCAAAACATTCAGGCTGGTCGGTTCTTCCAAAGCATAGTAGGTTTCATCATTGACTTCAAAGCGGCCTTTGCACAAGGTTGGATAACCTGCCGGTTCATTGGGTTTGTATTGGTCTATCAATACCTGGTTTAAACGTACGTTCATGCGGTCGGGCAGTTGTTCCCAGCGGACGGATTTTGCCGGAGAGCAGACACCTTGCATATTGGGCGATTCGCCTGTTGCATAGCTCGACAAGATGCAACGGCCTTCCACCATCACACACAAACTGCCGAAACCAAAGACTTCAATTTCCACATCAGTATTGTCAATCACATGTTTGACCTGATCGATGGTCAGCACGCGCGGCAAAACGGCACGACGGATGCCGAACAGCTCTTTCATCATATTGATGGCTTCGTAATTGGTGGCCGAACCTTGTACCGACATATGCAGGCGTAAATTCGGATGTTTGTCTGCCGCATACGCCATGATGGCGGGGTCGGCAACAATAATCGCATCGGCCCCCAAATCCGCCGCCGTATCCACAGCAGCGTGCCAACGCTCCACTTGGCCGGCTTGTGCGAATGTATTGATGGCCATCAGTACATTGCGTCCGCGCGCATGGGCGTAAGCTACGCCTTCCCGCGCAGATTTCATATCGAAATTCAGTCCCGGAAAGTTTCGTGCATTGGTCGCATCTTTCAAACCCATGTAAACCGTGTCCGCACCGTTGTCCACAGCGGTTTTCAGTGCAGGCAGGTTGCCGGCGGGGCAGACCAATTCTGGAATTTTTTGCATTTTGTGTTCCTCGTCTTGATGATAACCTCTATCGGGTTAATCAATATTTTGTAGAATTCCGGATATTTTATGGATTAATGACACAAGATATGCTGACTTAAATCAAATCGAAAAATTCAGGTTGACGTAGGCATATTGTTTACAAAATCTTAACAGATGTTGTTTTTTATATATTTCATGTGCTTAAAAATTTTGATGACGGATTTTGTTTCAAAATCGGCTTATGTTTTTAACTATCGCATTTATTAATTTTTACAATAATAGCGATAGAAAAATGAAAAAAGGCCGTCTGAAAATCTGGTTTCAGACGGCCTTTCGCTTTAAAGGGGTAGATTTATGAGAAACCCAAGCGTTTATCGGGTCGGGTAAACACAAAAATAAACAGAGAAGTTAACGCGCCCAAAGTATCGGCAAGCATGTCTTTTTGCGCGTCCCAAATATCGCCTTGAGAACCTAGGAATTCCAGTCCGGCCTCTCCGCCGTCGATGACGGCATATTGCCATTCGATGATTTCATAGGCGGCAGCCACGCTCATAATGAAGAACAGGGAAAAAAATAAGGCCAATGGCAGATTACACAGCTTGCGGCGCAGCAGCCACTCAGCCATTGGATAGGCGTAGAAGCCGATGATGTAATGGGCAATACGGTCGTAATGATTGCGGTTTTCGCCCAAAATCGGTTCGACAAAGTGGTTGATGGATTCAAACGGTACATCTGCAAAAGTGTAGTATGCACCGATGGAATGCATAATCAGCCAGAAGCTCATGAATAAGTAGGCCAAGTTGCTGAAGCGGAAAATGCGGTAGGTAGCAACCAGAAGGAAGAATACTGATGCTACGGGGATGATTTCGGCGTACCAGACTGCGCGGTCATGGGGATTGATGCCTGACCAAACAATAAGGGCGAAGATAATCGTAGCAAGAAAAATGGGAAAGATTGGAGAAGGTTTATTCATGTTGTGTGTATGTAGTAATAATGGGCGCGTATTGTATAACGAATTGGCAGGGCTGGCAGTTTTAGACATTCAAGGCCGTCTGAAAAACAGCTTTCAGACGGCCTGAAGTTTAGCCGTTCCAGAAATAACGGGTGATGTGGAAAAACACAGGTGCAGCAAAGCAAATCGAATCCACACGGTCAAGCATACCGCCGTGGCCGCGTATCATATTGCCCCAGTCTTTGACACCGTAATCGCGTTTGATGGCAGACATAACCAGGCCGCCAAAGAAACCCATCAGGCAGACGATAAAGCCGATAACGGCTGCTTGGCCGTGGGAGAACGGCGTAATCGGTGCCATCAGCGCGGCAATGGCTGTGGCCGATAAAATACCGCCGACAGTGCCAGAAATGGTTTTGGAAGGGGAAAGCGAGGGCATGATTTTTGCACCGCCAATCAGTTTGCCCCAAACGTATTGCAATACATCCGATACTTGCACTACGCCAATCAGGAAGATCAGCAACAGGATATTATTGCCGTTGTCGAAGCCGTCCAAGTCCAGAAACATCAGCGCCGGAACATGGGACAGACAGAAGATGCAAATCATCGCCATCCATTGTGTTTTGGCGGCGCGTTCCAAAAAGTGCGCGGTTTGGCCGCTGAGGCTGGCAATAATCGGCAGTATCAAAAAGCCGTAAACCGGAATAAAAATGCTGAACATGCCGTACCAGCCGTCATAGACGAAATAGTATTGCACCGGCAGCAACAGGTAAAAGCAGACCACCATGCTGTAATAGTCGCTGCGGCGGCGATAGACGAGGGTCATAAACTCGCGCAGTGCGGCAAATGAAATCAGGAAAAACAGTATAACCGTCCCGATTTTGCCGAACCAAAACGCGCCCAGCAACACCAGCGTCATCAGCCACCATGCGTAAATGCGGGCGTTGAGGTTGGCGATGGTGGCATTATCTGCGCCGTTTTTGCGCTTAAGCCATTGTCCGATGATGCTGGCAAAACACAATACGGCAAACACGCCGACAAAAATATAGCTGGCTTGCGGAGTCAGATGAGCGGCGGCGTGTTCGACAATGATTTGTTGGGAAGTCGTAGAAAGGCTCATGCTTGTCCTCCTTTGTTTTGCTGAACTTCAGGTTCATTTTGGCGAAGCTCGCTGCGGTCGTTTTCAGACGGCCTGAGTGCCAGCAGCGCTTCACGGCTGCGTGTCAAAAAGCTGTCTTTGTCTTCGTTTTCCTGCAAGGTAAGCGGTTGTCCGATATGGACTTCACACAAAAGCGGGATAGGCAGGATTTTGCCTTTGGGCAGTACGCGGCTGATGTTGTCGATCCAAATCGGCACAAATTCGGTATTGGGTTTGCTTTTTGCCAGATGATAAATGCCGGACTTAAACGGCAGCAGGATGGTGTTATCGTCAGTGTTACGCGTGCCTTCAGGGAAAATAATCAAAGAGTCGCCTGCGTTCAGCGCATCTTTCATCTGTTCGGTAATCGCTTGCGGATTATCGCTATGGCGCGGAATCAGTAAGGCGTTGAAAACATTTTGAATGATGAAGCGTTTGAGTTTGCTCGTCAGCCAGTAATCCGAACCGGCGACAGGGCGCGTGGACAAGCGCCAGCGGCGGGGCAGGGAAATCCACACCAGCACAAAATCGCCATGGCTGCCGTGATTGGCGTAATAGACTTTTTGGTGCTGATTGAATGTCAGCTCGTGCGGGCTTTTAGGGCGTACGCCCATAAGAAAAGAGACCGACAGACACAAGGCTTGGTCGGTCAGCCAGGCAAGTTGTTTTTTGAGGAAGTTTTTCATTTTTTCTGCCTTTGGGAGTGAGATACCGCTAAGGATTCGATTTTGGTAAATCAGCCAAAATAATCAAATGCTTTGGATAAGCAAAATTAAAAATTGTACGGCGGTCAGGTATAAGCTTTTGCGCCATAGGGAAAGTGCGCCGTTTATCCGTTGGGTCAAAGTACGGCTGCCTGAAGTTTGACGTAAACCGTTTTGCTGTAAGGCGTGGTCGAAGTCTTCAGGAGAGTAGCGGTTGTCGGCAAAGTCTTGGAACACGCGGCGGTCGAAGTGAACGCGGATATGGCAGTACAACAAAACTGCTGCCAAGACAAGTTGCACCGCAAACCATGCGCCGCCATATTTTGCCGACAAGGCGAGCAGCAAAGCATTGCAGGCGGCAACATAATGTGCGGTAGAGAGCAGGTGGGCAGTAATACGGCTGTCGGTTGCGTTGTCCATCATTATCCTTGTTTTAAACGGTTGGCCGCAGCTTCAACTGCTTGGGCGGTGGCCGGCGATAATACCATTTGCGGCCGAGCCTGTTTGAGTTCAGCCTTCGCTTGCGTCAAGTCTTTGCAGCCACCATAGACCAGCAGCCACGTCAGCACCACTGCGGCACTTCTTCCATAACCCAAAGCGCAACATACCAGCACTTTGCCGTGTTTTTGGCGCAAGGTTTCCAATATCAAGGCCGTCTGAACTAAATCGTTTTCAGACGGCGTTACCATATCCAGTAAAGGCAGAGCGCGATATTCTCCCTGATAGCTACAGCAGGGATATTCGGCGCATACATCCAATACGGCAGGCAGATGGTTTAAGATCCCTAAAACGCTGCCAATCCATACATCATTGCGGACTGGTGCCGTTTTCGCCTTACCGCGTAACCAATACGCCATGTTTAGCCGTACGCCCACCAGATAAGGCAACAGCAAAACCGTCGCTGCCGCCGATAATTTACCGTTAGCCTGTTTTTGGAATACGTTTGCATTTCCAGTCAAATAGGCAAAAGCCACCATCAGCAAAGACACGCTCATCCATATTAACCACAGCCACGCGCCACCCAGCAACGCGGGTAACGCCGTCAAACACGCACCAAGCAAATACAACAACGCAATCTTTCTTGAGCGTACATCACTCAAGCCCAGTTTTAACGGCGAAGTCATCTGACACGGGAAAGCCCACAACACTAGCCAGCCGAGCAATGCTCCGGTCGGCACGTCAATAAAATGATGTTGATAAGTCGTCAGTACCGACAAGGTAATCAGGCCTTGCCATAAGAAAAGCGGCAGGCGGATTTTTGGAAAGCGCGTCCAATAAAATGCACCTACGATAATCGCCAGCGCGATATGCAAAGATGGTGCTTGGTTGTACGGCAAATCAAATGCAGCCAATGAATCAAACAGCCAGCCTGATAGCCCATCGGCAGGCGGTTTAGGCCACCCGAAACGCAGCGGAAACAGCACAAAGCAAGCAGTCGCAATCAGTTGGGCAGCTACAAGGTGCGCTACATATCGGTTTTGTTCATGTGTATCACGGCAAAGAAAAAATGCCGCGGCATACATCAGGTTCAGCGACCAATAAGGCACAATCGTCCATGCCCAAAACGGAATATTGCTTTCCCATGCAAAAGCGATTTCAGGCACATAGTCCAGCGATGCCGCGTAATGGTTGGAGAAGCCATAGCTGGTGTAGAACAGTGCGCCAACTAAAATCAGCTTGAGCAGGGAAGTTTTGAGGGAGGGTTTCATGGATAGGTACATGGTTTAAATAAGGCCGCCTGAAAGTTAAAAAAATGTTCAGACGGCCTTTATTTTTATTTCTTCACTGCCAAGCTCACGGTGAAAATACCGTCTTCGTCTATCCATTGATGGATTTTTTCAAAACCGGCTTTTTCAACCAACTGATCCATTTCCTGCTGACTGCGGCGGCGCATTACCCAATTGGGGCTGCCTGCTTTGTGGCTGGTCAGCGCACGGGCAATCATTTCGAGCTGCGGATGCCAAGGCTGGCCGGTGTAAATCAGGTAGCCGCCGGTTTCGATGGCTTCGCCGAAGCCGTAGAGTGAGTTCAAAATCAAATCGTTGTCGGCAAACAATTCGTGCAGGCCGGAGACGATGCCCAACGTTGGACGCGGCTGCAAATCGTGATAATTGGCGCGGTCGTAGGCATTGACTTCATTGAAGGTTACCGTGTTTTGCAAGCCGCGCTCGGCAATCAGCTTGCGTCCGGCTTCGACATTAATCGGGCTGTAATCGCGCAAGCGTACGGAATCAGGCAATGTGTCGGCAGTCAGGGCATCCAATACATAGCGGCCATGACCGGACGCGATATCCAAAACGTGTACAGGTTTGCCTGCTTCATGCAATTTAGCTGAGGCCGTCTGAATGGCTTTGCCGATATTGACTTTGCGTTGACGGATACCGCGCCAGCCGATGGCGTTGAGATAGTATTTGTCCACCCATACACCGAAAGCATTGCTGCCTTGCGGTTGATTGCGGTAGACGTAATCCAGTGTACTGCCCGAATCAAAACCTGTTTCTTGACCGATTCTCAAGCCCTCACTCCAGCGCGAACCCAGTTTGAGCGAGGCGCGATATGTTGCCCAAAATGCGCCGCGAGGCGTACAAACAGGCAAAGGCGTAGCCAGTTCGTCGGCTTCGCGACGGCTGTCTCCAAATAAGTGCGCTTGAGTCAGATCGACTTGTTGTAAAGGCTGATTGAAACGCTCGCGGATAAAACGGCGCATTTCGACAAACGCGATTTCACGGTCTTGCTCGCCTAACGTATCGTGGTAGAAACCGGGCAGGATATGGCGCTCTTTAATATGGCTGCCTAAGCGGTTGTAGAAATCGTGTTGCGGTTTGTGATGAACAACCCAATCGCTGCCTGAGATCAACAGTTGTACAGGCGTAGTAATCGCTTGTGCATCGGCCACGACGCGCTCGGCCGCCTCATATAAACCCAGCAGGATGCGCACAGAAATAGCGCGGGCAATCAGCGGATCATTGTCGTAGCTTTTTTGACGTTCGACATTGTGGGTCAGATAGTGGGCTTTGACATAGCTGTTGACAAAGAAATTGCCACGCCATTTTTGCATCATTTTCAAACCGGTACGGGCAAACGGAACATAGAGCTTGACTTTGAACGCAGGCGAAGCCAATACGGCGCAACGGATTTTCGGCGCGTAATCGTGCAACCAAGTAGAAACCAATACCGCACCGACACTTTGCGCAATCACGCAAATGTTTTCAGGTTTGATGCCGTATTCGCTTTGGATGTGTCGGATAAAATCATCTACGTCTGAAACCGAAGTGCCAATACTCGGACTATCGCCGCGTTCACCGGGGCTGTAACCATGACCACGCGCGTCCCAAGCAAAATAGGCAAAATCGTTGAAACCCAGTTCATCCGCCACAAACATCATTCGGCCGGAGTGCTCATGTCCGCGATGGAACAGCACAATGGCTTTGTCGGAAGAACCATCGGCAGCAGGGCGATAGCGGTAGAAAAGCGAAGTACCGTCTTGGGTAGAAAAGTATTTTTGCTGTTCGGACATGAGAAACTCCTAATAGTCATATTTTTTGAACAGTATCATGACATATTGGATAAATGCAATGACTATCCGATAGACGGACGAATGCAATGATGGAGAGAAATGGTAAAAGATGGTTTCAAATTTTACTTAAAACTGATGACAGTGATTGTTAAAAGGTTAGATAGAGGGTGTTTGGATAGCCTTACAAACTACTACCGACATATCATCATAAACTCTTTGTTTTGCAATTAATTTACGAAACACAGTCAGACGGGACTTATCGTTATCATATTGTTGCCAAATTTTTTCTCTTATTTTTTCTGAAAGAGCATCACTTAGGCCGTCTGAACAAAGCAGCAGGCTTTCTCCTGCTTTAAGCGTAAGTTCGATATGACACATTCTGTCTTGGAATTCGGAATAATCCGCTGCTAGATAAGAAGAAACGCCGCCATATATGGTGGCGAACTCTTCTTCTTTTTTATCCGACAAACCATCCAGCAATTCGGAGAGTATCGAGTGATCTTGGGTCAGTTGCTTCCATTTTCCTTGTGTATCAATCAAATAGGCGCGACTGTCGCCTACGCTGATGATTTTGGTTTTGCCGGTGGTTTGGTCGATTTCTGCGGCAACAAAAGTGGTTGAGGAACCAAAATAATCTTCCGCCAACTCTTTAGATAAAGCGGCTTGTATATGATTGATGGTTTGACGGCTGAGTTTGGCTGTACGGCTTAATAGGTGCATGGCTAATTTGCTGGCTTTTTCGGGATGGTTGCTATTGGAAATGCCGTCAGCTATCCCGATGATAAAGTGTGGACGGGTTTCAAGACGTGTTTCAGCGGTTTTGAGTTTATATTGAAACACTTGTTCGCCGTTAAAAAGGGCATCTTGGTTGTGTTGTTTGTTGCTGCCGATTTGTTGGCAAAAGGTAATTTCGCAAAATTTGTTCATGATTTATCCATTTGTTGGGTGAATATTCGCTGCAGGCTTTTCATCGTTTCTAACCCTCCGGATTTACACTTGAGCAATACGTTTGAAATTTGATGATTAAGGTTAAAGACCGTCTGAACAGTTTTCAGACGGCCTTTACTGCGTTTAACCAAGTACTAATTAACTGCTAATTTTGTCATGTTTTAATACATCCATCGAAACCCGAATACACATTTAAAAAGGAAATCAAACATGAAAAAATTCTTATTGACCGCCATCGTTGCTTTGTCTGCCGCTACTGCCGGTGCCAGCGATTATATCGAACACAAAATCTACAGCGACAAAAACTTCGAGCAAAATCGTGCTAAAGCCGTAAAAATGTTGGAACAACGCGGCTATCAAGTTCACGATGTTGAGGCCGATAGCCGTCGGGGCCAGCCTGTGTTGGATATCGAGGCTTTTAAAGATGGCCGTGAGTACGACATTGTTTTGTCTTATCCTGATTTGAAAATTATTAAAGAACGCATCGATTATTAATATTTCGATATAAAGTGGATTGTCGCAGGGCTTTTAGTTCTGCGACAGTTTGCTATTTAGGCATTTAAAGAATGTAAATAGCATGTAAATTACCTAAAATAAATGAACTAAATATGTTTTTTATTTTCCATTTAATTCAAAGTATTTGATGTTGGGAGTCATGATATGGATTTGAATGATTGGAAGGACAATGGCCGGCTGAAGCAGATGGGCGACCAAGACAAACCTTTAAACGACGGCGCTGCTGCCGAATCCCAACAGGACGTTGATTTTTGGGATCGCAATCAAAACAATACTGTTGAAAACGAAGTTGAGGTTGCGGCTGAAACGGTAGAAATTCAGGAGGCGGTAGAAGGTCAGGAAGCAGTTGAACATTCTGAGATGCCGTCTGAAAAAAGTGAAAAGAAAGCCAAACGCAAAAAAGACAAGGCGAAAAAGAAAAAAAATAAAGCCGAAGATTTGAATGCACCTGATTTGTTGGGTACGAATAAGGGCGTGGAAACCATGTTCCGCAACGCCGTACGCTCGGAGATGGAATTGTTGGCGCTGGCGGCAACCAAAGCGAATATTATGATTTCGCTGAATGGTTTTATCGTGTCTGCTCTGATGATTTCGGGTGCGTTTATTTTTTCATCGTCGCCCGAATTTTTGATTCCGGCCAGTACGTTTATGATTACTGCCGCCGCGTCTATCGTGTTTGCATTGCTTTCTGCTTCGCCGGAACGTATCGGCAAAATGCAGGCGGCGCGGACATGGTTTAAGGATTTTATCCGCGGCCGTTCTAAGCTGCGGGACTTGAAAACCCGCCTCAGCAGTACCGAAACGCGCTTTTTTGGCGGCAGCCAACCCAATATTTTGATTTATGAAGACCGTGTGAAACTGCAAAAAGATCAATATTGGGAAATGATGCAGGAGATTATGGGTGACCGTAAACAAATCTATGAAAAGATGAGCGACCATCTTTATTGGCTTGGTTTGTTGGCAGACAAACAGTTCAAATACATCAATTTGTCTTACGCGGTATTCCGCTGGGGCTTGCTGGCTTCACTGGTGGCATTTATCGGCGTGAAAACATTGCCGTCATTGCTGATACCGCCGACCAACAATGCGGCAGAGCTGCGTTCGCTGGGAATCAATATGTTTAACGGTGTGTACGAGCCTTCCGCCGTACAACAGCTTCCGGACGGTAATTTGCTGATTGCGGAAGACGAACCCAACCATGCGTTCAGTATTGTCAGCATTGATAAAACCGGCAGGTTTGTGGAAGACGAGGCATTGGATACGCGCGTGATTACCGGTTTCAAACGCCGTCTCAGCGACTTGGAGGCTTTGGCGCGCGACGATGAAGGCTTTATCTATGCGCTCACTTCGCACTCGCGCACCCGTAAAGGCAACCGCTCACCCGACCGCGAACATCTGATGCGCTTTAAAATCCAAGATGGCAATGTGTTGGGGCTGACCAGTTACGACAATCTGACGCAGGTTTTGGAAACCGACCACAAGCTGCATGATTTGATTCGCGAGCGAACCAAGGCTGAAGTTTCTTTTGAAGAAATCAATATTGAGGGCATGGCGTTTGATCCGGTAAAAAAACGTCTTGTTTTGGGATTCCGTGATCCTGAGTTCAACAACATGGCTTTGGTTGCATTTATCAGCAATCCGAAAGATGTGTTTGAGCGCAATGCCAAACCTGAATTTGATGAAGTGGCGGTGATTGATATTGATGGCGGCGGTATCCGTTCCCTCAACTATGATCCTGTGTTGAAAACCTACGTGATTGCCAATGAAGTGAAGGATGAGAATGGACAGAAATTCTCACAACTGTGGACTTGGAGCGGTAACCCGACCGATGAACCGCAAAAAATCTCACTGCCTAATCTGCAACACATCACCAACGTTGAAGCTGTTGATTCGATTACCGTTAACGGCAAGCCGCAGATGATTCTGATGGGCGATGAAGGTAATGCTTCGCAGAAAATTACTGCCAAGTATATGTTGGTAGATTACAGTCAACTGGGTAAACAGTAAGTTATCTTGGCTACTGAATAAAAGGCCGTCTGAAACCGATAGTTTATGGTTTCAGACGGCCTTTTTGTTTTCAGTAAAACAGGTTGATGGGTTTAAATACTCTAATTAATGATGATTAACCCAAGAACGTGGACAAGTTTCAGACGGCCTTCAAGCCATTGATGACACGTTTGTAGCAGGTATAAACCAATGCTGCGCAGGCCAGCCACATAAGGATATAGAAAAGCGAATGGAAGCTGCCGGCAATTGCATACCATACTGCCAATGCGCCGATAAAGAATGCGCGATCGCTTTTGCCGAATGGCCCGTCATAACGACGGCCGTTGCCGTGGACTTGTCCCAAAACGCCACAAAATTCAGTCATTGCCGCCAGCCAAATAAACAGGGCAATTTGCACGCCGCCGAAGGGTGCGATAAAGGCAAAAGGCAGATACAAAGCAGCATCGGCGGCAATATCGGTGATTTCATTCAAATAACCGCCTAATGCCGATTGCTGGCCGAACTCCCGTGCCAACATGCCGTCCATCGCATTCAGCGCCATGCGGACAAACAACCAGATCGGCAAAAGCCAGAATAATGTGGATACACCTGCAAACAATGCTAAAAGCAAACCGATCAAAATGGAAACGGCGCAGGCAAACAGGGTAACCTGATTGGCAGTAATACCTTTTTGATACAGTCGCTTAACAATGGGGCGCAACAGGTTTTGAAATTTTGGTTTCAGGGCGTAGATGCTCATAATTATGCTATATAAAAGAAAATGAAGTACCGTGATTATAGACGAAATCCGTTATAATCCGTCAATCTTCGAATCACGCGGTTCGCAAACCTCCCGCGTTAACAAAACTAGGAATTTACTATGGAAAAACAGCAGGCCCTCGTTATTTTTTCGGGCGGGCAGGATTCAACAACCTGCCTGATTCAGGCAATTCAAACATATGGCCGTAAAAATGTGCAGGCCATCACTTTTCAATATGGGCAACGCCACGCCATCGAATTGGAGCGCGCGCGTTGGATTGCTCAAGATTTAGGCGTGAAGCAGACTGTACTCGATTTGAGCCTGATGCAACAGATTACGCATAACGCCTTGATGGATGATACGGCATCCATTGAAACAGCTTCAGACGGCCTGCCCAATACATTTGTAGATGGACGCAATGCTTTGTTTTTGCTTTACGCCGCTATTTATGCCAAAGGGCAGGGGATAGGCCATATCATTGCCGGCGTGTGCGAAACTGATTTTTCCGGTTATCCAGATTGCCGCGATGTGTTCGTCAAGTCGATGAATGTTACATTGAATCTGGCCATGGATTACGCTTTTCAAATTCACACCCCCTTGATGTACCTGACCAAAGCGCAAACATGGGCGCTGGCAGATGAAATGGGTGCGTTGGATTATATCTGCGAACATACGCACACTTGCTATAACGGTGTTGTCGGTGGATGCCATGAATGCCCAAGCTGTATTTTGCGCGAGCGCGGTTTGTCAGAATATTTGGAAAGTAAAAAGGCCGTCTGAATTAAGAGGGGCATATATTTCTAATATCCAGTTGTACGAAAAGGCCGTCTGAAAAATTCATTTCAGACGGCCTTTGGCTATGTATTTTGTTCTGCTTAGAACAGCAAATCTGCCGGTTCGCTGCTTGCCGGAGCCTCTTTTACAGGCGCAGAGGCTGGGGCAGTAGCCGGTTCGGAAGCGGCTTTAGGTGCAGAAGCAGGAGCATCGGCCGGAGTGGTTGCCGGTTTGGCAGCAGGTTTTGCCGGTTTCACCGGAGTCGGACGAACGCTTTGTTTCGGTTCAGATGCTGCCTTGTTTGCATCGTCGGTAGCATCGACTTCGATTTCAGTGCCTTGAGGTAATACTACATCTTTAGCAGGAGCCGGTTTCGGCATGACTTTAGGTTTGCTGTAAGCATCCGTGCCGCTGGTCCATGCCAAAGATTTCAGAGGCGATTTGAGTTTCACGCCTTTGGCGCAAGTCAGACAGTTTGCCGCGCCGGTGCGTCCTTTCAGGATTGCATCCACACGCGCGGCAGGAATGGTTTTGCCGTGCGCTTTTGCCCAGGCGGCAATGCTTTTTTTCAGGGCAGACGTATCAAGGTTTTTCTTGTCGTACGGGTCACGATAGGCAGCCAGCCACAAGTTTTGGTTGGCATCTTCGTTCAGGCTTGCCATTTGGTAGATAACGGAGGCAGGAGCACCTGTTGCGATGGTTTTGGCGAATTCCAATGCGTCAGGCGATTTCATGCGCACGCAACCATGGCTGCGGACGCCGGGTACGCTAGCAGGGGCATTGGTGCCGTGAATGCCAAGGCTCAATTTAGGGTCGCCAAGACGGACAAATACCGGGCCCAGCGGATTGTTTGGGCCGGCTGGTACGCTTTTTACGCCGTCATTGCGTTCTTTTTGGATGGATTTAGGGATGTGCCAGACCGGGTTGTAGGCTTTTGCGCCGATTTTATGTTCGCCTAGATTGGTTTGGGTCATGGCTTTGCCGACGGCAACAGGATAAATTTTGCTCAGTTTGCCGTTGTCGTAGAGGAACAAACGCTGTTGCGTAATATTGATAACGACGTGTTGTCCGGAAGAGGCGGGGGAGACGTCTGGAATAAGCGTGTTTGCAGCAGCGGCTGAAGTTAAAAGGGCGGCGGTCAGGCCGAACAGTATTTTTTTCATGTCGTCTTTTTTTGTAGGGTTTGAAATGAAAGTTTTTGGCGCATGATACCTGAAACTCTGTGTTTTTGTGAGAAAATATGCGCTTTCGGTATTGGAAGACAGTCAAACGGTCGAGTAGCGGCTGAGTGACGGAAACGGTATGGGTGTGAAAGAACAGTATCAAGAGACGGAAGTTTTTTCTTTGGATTATGAGGGCAGGGGTGTTGCCAGAGTCGATGGGAAGACCGTATTTATCGGCGGTGCGCTGCCTGGGGAGCGTGTAACGTTTGTCATACATAAAGAGAAAAAACAGTTTGCTGAGGCTCAAGTTGAAAAGGTTTTGAAGGCTTCTTCCGAACGTGTCGAGCCAGGGTGTTGTTATTTTGATACATGTGGCGGCTGTTCGCTTCAACATGTTTCTTTCGGAGCGCAAGTTGCGTTAAAGCAACGGATTTTGGAAGAGCAGTTGGAACGGATAGGTAAGGTCAAGCCTGAAATAATTTTACCTCCCTTATATGGTTACTCCTGGTATTATCGCGATAGGGCACGTTTAAGTGTTTCGGTGGATAAGCAAGGCCGTCTGAAACTCGGTTTTCAGGCCAAAAAAAGCCATGATGTTATCAATATCCGCCATTGCCAGATTTTGCCTAAACATGTGTCCGATAGATTGCCTGATGTCCGCAATTTGCTGCAAAAGCTGCATGATGATGGTGTAAAAGTGAAATTTGTTGAGTTTTATTGCGGAAAAAATGTGACGGTGCTCAACATTCGTTTCGTAAATCAACCGTTTGGACAAATATTAAGCGAATTGCGTAATTGGTTTGATAAGATATTGTCGGGTGCTGAAAAGGCATGGCAAATATGGCTGCAGGATCATGCCGAGTCCTTGCCGTTTTACCCTGAGAACGCGCCTGCCCTGAACTATACTTTTGCTCAATTTGATGTGGAAATGCCTTACAAACCCGGTGATTTTACGCAGATTAATGCGCAGCTGAACGAAGTGATGGTGGCAAGGGCTGTCAGGCTTTTAAATCCTCAAAAAGGGGAGCGGATTGCCGATCTGTTTTGTGGTTTGGGCAATTTCAGTTTGCCGTTGGCAAAAAGTGGCGCATTGGTTGTCGGTATTGAAGGCGCCGATTATTTGGTCGATAGGGCAAGGGAAAATGCACGCCTGAATCGTTGTGCCGAGAATATGACGTTTTCTGTTGCAGACTTATTCGATACCGATGAAAAGACTGTTGAGTCGTGGGGACAATTTGACAAGATGTTGTTGGATCCTCCGAGAAACGGGGCGTATGCTGTTGTCAAATCACTACACAAGCCGTTTTTGCCTCAGAAGATAGTGTATGTTTCGTGTAATCCATCAACATTTGCACGAGATGCCGGTGTCTTGGTTGATAAGGGCTATAAGTTTAAGGCAGCAGGAATCATGAATATGTTTGCACAAACCTCGCATGTTGAATCCATCGGTGTGTTCGAGTTGTAAATTGGTATCAAGTCCTTTATGTGAGTAGGGTTTTTAATGTAAAAATGAGTGCATTCATGTTATCATCATTCGTTTGGGGAATTAATAACGTTGAAGTTGCGTGTAAAGCAACAGATGTTAATAAATGCAGTTTGCAGCACAAGACCGGGAGGTGTTCTTGAACTATCAACTTTTAACTATTTTTTTGCTGGTGCTTTTTTTGCTGGTGTTGTTTTTTGTTCGTCATAAACAAAGTAACAATTCAGACAAACAAAGCGCACATGCATCAAAAGGCGGCCATAAATCTGCCGCCCATACAGCCTCCTCTGAGGATGGAAACGACTGGATTGAGAAAGTCAACCAGACAGTTTCCAATGCGGATAATCAAGACTGGGAATGGGGCGGAAGCGGCTCAAACGATGCAACAGCTTCTGTTTCCGCACAAGAAGTCGATCCGTTGACTGAATATCAGGTTTATAAACAGTTCGGCTATGAGAGTAAGGCTGCAGAGTCTTTGGCCGGTTATCTCAATACTTTGGAAGACGGCGCTCCAGAAAAGCTGGTTCATGAATTAATCGGTTTGAATCTGCGCGTCGGCAATATCGATATGCTGGCAGATACGCTTGAGCGCCATAGTGCTTCCCTTTCTGAAGACAGCGTAGCCGAATACTTGAAAGCCGGTTTAGCTTTGGATTCAACCAACCTGCGCTTGCGCGTTTTTGCCGAACATCATCTCGGTTGGAATATGCAGGAAGTGGATCGTCAAATTGGCGAACAAAGCGGTTTGGAAGTTGCTTCTGACGAGCATATTGCCTTTGAGAACGATTCGGCCGAACGCATTGTCGTGCCAGGTATGGGCAAACGCGCGCCTATCGTATTAGGCAAGAAAGACTTTGGCGAAATCAGCCCTGAAGAGATGGGCGCGGTGATTGGTTTTGCCAAGCCGGAGCGTAGTGCAAAAATCCTGAAAGACAAGATTAGTTACGAGACTGCTTTGCATCAATACAACAAAGCAATCCAAACTTCTGCGAAACCTGCTGGTCTCATTATCGATGCCTTGCGTCTGGATTATCAGAATGAAGAAGTAGGGCAGTTTGCCAAGCATCTGTGGAAGCTTTACCACTCTTTGGGCCAATATGGCCGTCAAGTAAAAGAACGTATGCTTGGTTGGGGTTATAGCCTTGGTTATCACGAAATTTTTGATGATTTGGAAAAAGGGCCGTCTGAACAGCAAATTAAAGAGATTGGCTTGAAACGCGGTTATATTCAGCCAAGTTCTTTGCAAATGAAAGCCAAATATCGTGAGTTGGTTCAAAAAGACTCTTCGGTTATCAGCGCCAGCTCTTCACCTGCCGATGAAGCTCTGAAAGAAGTGGAATCTTTGTTGGCCTACGGTCAGTTGGATTTGGCCATCGGTACCTTGGAACAGGCTGTTTTGCAGTATCCTCAAGAATCGCAGTTGTACATTATCTTGTTTGATTTGTACGAACGCGTTGAAGATTGGGGACGTTTGGAACAATTTCTGCGCTTGTTGCGCGAGCGTGTTGTCAGCCTGCCTGAAGAGGTTGTCTTGGCAATGAGCCGTCTCTTGCAACGAATGAACCAATATTCAAAAAAATAAGATAATCGTAGAAAGTACGAGTGATGAATAATCATTTACCAAAAATTAAAACCATACGGGTTATGTTACAGGAGATGGGTGAGCAACAGCAGGCGGTATTCCGTATGGCATTTAAAATGCACAATACGACGAATTACGTCATCGTTTCTCCTGATTCTGATGAAAAACCGGATTTGGTATTGGTTGATACCGATACTTCGGCAGGTGTAGAAGCTTGGAAAGAGTCGAAGAAAACTTATCCGGAAGTGCCTGTGGCGATGTTTTCTTCCGAGTTGCCAACTGTAACGACTCCTTATTTGGCCAAGCCGGTTAAATTCGATACCTTGTTTCCTGTTTTGCGCAGCCTGGCTCAGGGCGGGAATGTTTTTGAGCCGTCTGAACAACAAGCGGCTGAAGAGAATAAAGGACAATCAAATTCCGATGGCGCAAGAAAAGCCACCATTCGCCGATTTAATCCAAATAAAGGCTTGTTAGGCGCGCTGAAATTTGCCAGTCAAGGACACCAAGATATTGCTGTCTTGCATGAAGGTAAGCCGATATTAATCGTGTTTCCTAGTATCCAGCGAGTACTGTTGACAGTTAGTGCCAATGAGTTGGAGAAATTGTGTAAGAACGATAACTTGGCTGTCGTGTGTAAGGCTGTTCCTGATAATCCTCAATGGAAAGAAAAAGCCAAAGTCACCATTATGTCATGCTTGTGGCAAATGGCTATTTGGACTGCATCAGGCCGTCTGATTTATCCGATGACGCCGCAAACTGTCTTTACACTCAAGCGGTGGCCAAACTTAACCCGTTTGGCGCATGTTCCGGAATCTATGCGTCTGTCGGCATTTCTGACGAAGACATCCGTTAATTTGAATGTTCTTTATAAAGTCATGCCATTAGAGATGCCTGATATTTTGAATTATTTATCGGCAACATATATAACAGGCTTTTTGGCGACAGATACAGAGTTTGCAACAGATGCGAACAATACGCCTTCGTTGAACGAACAGATTGATGTGAATAGCAAAGACGTACCTGAAACAGCAATGAGCAAAGAGGCTCAAAAAGTTGCCGGTCCGTCTAAAGAACAACCTCGCGGCCTGTTGCAACGCCTGATGCGTAAGTTGCTGGGTAAATCGTAAAGGACACGTCATGAAAGAAAATAAAATTATCTTTACCGGTCCTGTCGGCGTAGGTAAAACCACTGCAATTTCAGCTTTATCTGATGAGCCGCCGGTTCAAACCGATGCATCCGCATCCGATATGACACTTGTCCGCAAGGGGTACACGACTGTGGCGATGGACTACGGTGTCATTCATTTGGATGAGGAAACCAAGGTTCACCTTTATGGTACGCCTGGTCAGGAGCGTTTTAATTTCATGTGGGAAATTCTGAGCCAAGGCAGCATGGGCTTGGTACTTCTTTTAGATAATACAAGAAGTAACCCATTGAAAGACTTGCAATTTTTCTTGGATGCATTCCGAGAGTTGCTGAAAAAAGCGCCTCTGGTTGTAGGGGTAACGAAGATGGATATCCGATCCTTACCAAGCGTGGATGTTTATCAAAAGTATTTAGCACAGAATAATTTTAATGTACCGGTTTTTGAGATTGATGCGCGTCGAGAAGACGATGTAAAACAATTGGTTACTGCCATGTTGTTCTCAATTGACCCCGGATTAGAGGTATAAGATGGAAGCGACACTCTCTTTACAAGCAAATTTATATCCTAAGATTACACCGGCGGGTGCGTATTATGCTGTTTCAAGTGATACGCCCAGTGCCAGCAGAACTTTATTGTATGGTCTGTTGCGTGCAGAGCCGTCTGAGACCATCAGCAGCGAAAAAATCTTGGCGTGGGCGGATACCAGCGACATCAATACCGCTTTGAACCTGCTGTACCGCCTCCAACGCTTGGAATTTTTGTACGGTGATGAGGAAATCAGCACAGACGATATCCATTTGACTGACGAGCAATTGCCTACATTGTTGGAACAGTTGTCTAATTCTGGCAAAGCTTTGCTGGCTGATGAAAACGGTTTGTATTTTGCCAATGCCAATTTCCATCACGAGGCTGCGGAAGAGTTGGGCCTTTTGGCGAGCGAAGTGGCCAAAATGGAAGACAATCACCGTCTTTTGATTCGCAATAACCTGTATATCAATAATAGCGCATGGGGTATTTGTGATCCTTCAGGCCAAAGTGAATTGACCTTTTTCCCTCTGTATATTGGCATGACCAAGCTGATTTTGGTAATTGGTGGAATGCCTGACTTAAATAAAGAGGCTTTTGTTACTTTGGTTAAAGTGCTGTACCACCGATACGGTAGCCGTTGATTTTTGCCTGACCGATATTTATTTTAGAATGGAGCGACTATGCAACAACTATTAATCTCTGTATTAAGCGATTTGAACAATACCTCTGCGGATATCACTGCTTCTGCAGTTATTTCTACAGACGGCCTGCCAATCGCAACCATGCTGCCTTCGCATTTGAATGCAGACCGTGTAGGTGCGATGTCGGCAACGCTTTTGGCATTGGGTAATCGTTCCGTACATGAGTTGGCTTGTGGTGAGTTGGATCAGGTAATGGTTAAAGGTAAAAATGGCTATATTTTGCTGAGTCAGGCAGGTGAAAATGCAGTGTTGGCATTGATGGCAAAAGAAAGCGGTAAATTGGGTTTGATTTTGTTGGATGCGAAACGTGCGGCCAAACAAATTGCTGAAATCTTATAAAAGTTTTATAAATTAAAAAGATATAAAAATATTTTTGTTTTTATATAGATTGTTGCTTGACAGGCTTCTGATATTTTCTATATAATTTCACCTTTAATTCCCCGATAGCTCAGTCGGTAGAGCGACGGACTGTTAATCCGCAGGTCCCTGGTTCGAGCCCAGGTCGGGGAGCCAGATTTGAAAACCACCATCTTGTATGGTGGTTTTTATTTTATCTATTATTCATTTGTTATTCTTTTCCAGATATTGAAATGCTTGGTGAGATGGTTGTACTTAATACTCCAATTTTCAGACGGCCTGCCAATATATTTAAATATCTCATTTATTTTTTAGGCTGTACATAATATTTATAGAAAAAATAATATCTTATTGTTATCTATGGAAAGCGCACATACATTACATTCTTCATCACGCCTTCGGTTTGCATTAAAAAATGCGGCATGGCATTTGTTGATTAGTCTGATTTTGGCAGGATTGGCCGCTTTGTTGGTATTCGGAGTTTGGTATCCTTATCCGTATGCCGAGCTAACAGGCGGATTGGCTTTATATAAACTGGTTATTTCAGTAGACATTGTTTGCGGCCCGTTGCTGACTTTGATTCTTGCCAGTCCGAGCAAAAAACTTAAAGAGAGGATTGTTGATTTTTCCTTAATCGGCATGATCCAGTTGGCTGCCTTGATTTATGGTTTGCATAGCGTCTCTTTGGCGCGGCCGGTGGTTGTCGCATTTGAAGCAGATAGGATGAATGTGGTCACTGCTGCGGAAGTAGATGTCAATGATTTGAGCCATGCTCCGAAGGATTTGCAGAATTTATCTTGGTTTGGCGTACGCCGTGTTGGGTTGCGTGAAGCAACGGGTCCTGATGAGGTTAACCAAAGTCTTGATTTGTCTTTGAAAGGTGTTGAACCGAGTATGAGGCCTTCTTGGTGGTTACCAGATTCGCAGCAGGAACGTGAGAAAATTTGTAAGGCAATGAAACCGTTGTCTGTCTTGGCAAAAGCCCGTGGTATAAGTGAAGAGTCAATTTTTAAACAGGCTTCTCTGGAAAGCGATGGGAAAGTGTTGTATTTCTTGCCGTTTACCAGTGCGCGAAGTAAAGAATGGGTTGTGATATTGAATGAGCAGGCAGATTTTTTGGGTTATGCGCCGATTGATGGTTTTATCAAGTAAGAAAAGGCCGTCTGAAAGCTGGTAAGTGATGGTATAGGCTGTTTTTAAAAGAAAATATGCTGTCAGATTTTGCCTTTCTTTCGCCAAACTGATAAACTGTTTGCCATTATTTTTGACCGAGGCATAAATTTTTCATGAAAGACGCAGAGCAGAGTAGTTGTTATACCGCTTCTTTCCCTTTATCTATGCCCGAAATTTGGCAGTCTGTCCGTTTTAAGCGGAACGGCTGCCTTTTTGTATTTTAAAGGAACGCAATCATTATGGATTTCAGTTGGTTGGCCGAGCCGCATACTTGGATAGGCTTTGCCACGCTTCTGGTTTTGGAAGTTGTTTTAGGTATTGATAACCTTGTTTTCGTAGCGATTTTGGCAAACAAGGTCAAACCGTCGCAACGGGATAGGGCGCGGATAACGGGCTTGGGTTTAGCCGTTGTTATTCGGATTTTCATGCTGGGCTTTATGGCGCACATCATGACGCTGACGCGTCCTTTGTTTGAGCTGGGCGGCCTGGAGATTTCCGGTAAAGACATGATTATGTTTGCCGGCGGTATTTTCCTGCTTTATAAAGCGACTACCGAGCTGCACGAACGCCTTGAAGGCCACAATCAATTTGCGGTTGCTGAAGGACAGAAGAAGCATTCTTCTTTTTGGGGTGTTGTGGCGCAAATTTTGATTTTGGATGCGGTTTTCTCTATCGATTCTGTTATTACGGCAGTGGCGATGGTGGATCATATTGTGGTGGCAATGGGTGCGGTTGTTGTGGCGATGACGGTGATGATTTCTGCCAGCAAACTGTTGACTGCATTTGTGGACAAGCATCCGACCGTTGTGATGTTGTGTTTGGGTTTCTTGTTGATGATTGGTTTCAGCCTGATTGCGGAAGCCTTCCATTTCCATATTCCGAAAGGCTATTTGTATGCTGCGATCGGCTTCTCGATTTTGATCGAACTGTTTAATCAGGTTTCGCAAAAGAATACCCGCAAAAATGACTATATCAGCACTTCTTGGCGTAAGCGCACCGCTGAAAATGTGTTGGGTATGATGGGTATCCGCGAAAGCATTTTGGCAAAAGCAGGCGATAATGGCGGCGATGATGAGCATTTTGAAGAAAACGAAAAATCCATGATTCGCAGCGTGCTGACTTTGGCGGAGCGTCCGATTATGGGCGTGATGATTCCGCGTAGGGAAATCGAGAAATTGGATATTTCCCAAAGTCGGGAAGAACAAAATGCGCAGTTGAAAAATACGCCGTATAGCCGTTTGTTGGTTGTCGGTAAGGCAGGTGTAGATGAGCCTTTGGGCTATATCAGTAAAAAAGATTTGCTGAACCAGCTGCTTGAATCAGGAGAAATCAATATTCAGACGGCCTTGCGCCAGCCGTTGATTTTGCCGGACAGTACGACGGCGTTGAATGCGATTGAATTGTTCCGTCAAAGCAGCGCGGATTATGCCTTGGTGGTGGACGAGTTTGGCGCAGTGTTGGGTATGGTGACCATGAAAGATTTGTTGGAAACCATTGCCGGTGAATTCCCCGAGGAATTCGAGCGTGAGGAAGAAGAAGCTGCTCCGGCCAGTCAGGATGAAACGCTGTCTGTGGATGGTGCATTGGAGTATGTCGAATTGGCTTCTCAATTAAATCTGCCTGTTCAAGAGGAAGACGCTGACTTCCATACCGTTGCCGGATTGATCATGGAAGAATTGCAAAGTATTCCTGATGTGGGCGACTTCATCGATTATCATGGCTGGCGTTTTGAAGTGGTTGAGAAGGACGGACAACGGATTGCCCGTGTGAAAATCAATCGTTTGCCGGAAGAAGAATAAGTAAAGGCTAATATTAGTAAAGGCCGTCTGAAAATATTCAGACGGCCTTTTTATTGATTCAACTTTAGTTACCGTAATGTCCCGAGCCTAAAATTCGGTGTGAATGTGCGCCGGTTGCATGGTAGGGATTGCTCGGAACTTGATTGCACCAACAGGCTGCAAGCCAGGCAAAAGCGGCGGCTTCGACCCATTGCGGGTCAAGATGGAGCTTGGCTGTGCTGTGCAATTTGGTGTCGGGAGAAAACAGGGTTTCCAAGTCTTGCATTAACACCGGATTGCGGATGCCGCCGCCGCAGATGTAAAGATTATGAATCGCCGGAGCAGCTTGTTTGGTCGCGTCAAAAATGGTTTGTGCAGTATAAAAGACCAATGAGCGTATCACATCTTCCGGCTTTTCATTACCTTTCAGACGGCCTTGGAGCCAGCTTAGGGAAAACAACTCTCGGCCTGTACTTTTGGGATAAGGGCGGCTGAAGTAAGGATGGTCGAGCAGATTAGCGAGCAGGTCGGGGAGGATTTTGCCTTGTGCGGCTTTTTCCCCGTTTTTGTCGTAAGGCTGCTGCCAGATATGTTGCATCCATGCATCCATCAACATATTGCCGGGGCCGGTATCGAAGCCGAAAGAAGGGCTGTCGTGCGGGAGGATGCTGATATTGGAAATGCCGCCAATGTTGAGTACGGCGCGGGTTTCATTCGCATCTTGAAACAACGCTTCGTGAAAAGCGGGGACGAGGGGCGCACCTTGACCGTTGCAGGCAAGGTCGCGGCTGCGGAAGTCGCCGACCGTGAAAATGCCGGTCAGTTCGGCTAACAGGGAGAGGTTGACCAGTTGAATGCTGTAACCGTGTTCAGGCGCATGGCGGATGGTTTGTCCGTGGCAGCCGATTGCGGCAATGTCTTTGGCCGACAGGTTTTGTTCTGCCAATAGTTGCTGGATGGTTTGGGTGTATAGGCGGCTGAGTGTTTGCGCCAGGATATTGCTTCTGTGCAATTCATTTTCGCCTATGTCTTGCAGTGCCAACAATTCTTGGCGCAGGCCGTCTGAATAGGGTAGAAAGCTGTGGGCAACGGCTCGTTGCCATTGCTTGCCCTGCATTTGAATCAGTACGGCATCGGCACCGTCCATGCTGGTTCCTGACATGATGCCGATATAGTATTGGGGTTGCATTTCGGTTACAGAAAGAGAAGGTAAAACGACATTTTAACGCCTTTTGACGTTTTTACGGGAATTTCGGCATTTAATGTAAATAGTTGGTGCAAGAAAGATTACAAAAAGGTTAAAATAACGCGACTCAACATGTTTTCCAAAAGGAAACTTTCCATGGCTCAAACTCAGTCGAGTGCGAACTTGAAGCTGATTAATACGGTTTTTGCCGCTATGCTTGTGAGCATGGTCGGCTATTTTATTTATTGGGGTTTGGGTTATACCCACTACAACCACTCCAGCCTGTTTATCCTTGCTACCTTTTTCGGCGTCTTCATGGCGTTTAATGTGGGTGGCAACGATATTGCCAACTCTTTCGGTACAAGTGTCGGCTCCGGCACATTGACCATTCCGCAAGCTTTGCTGATTGCGGCAGTATTTGAAGTCAGCGGCGCAGTGATTGCCGGTGGCGAGGTAACAGATACCATCCGTAAGGGTATTGTCGATTTGAATGGCATGCATCTGGATCCGATGCAGTTTGTCTTTATTATGATGTCTGCGCTTTTGGCTGCGGCATTGTGGCTGCTTTTCGCATCACACAAAGGTCTGCCGGTTTCCACGACACATGCCATTATCGGCGGTATCGTCGGTAGTGCCCTGTGTATGGCGGCATTGAACGGTGTGGATTCCGTTGCGCTGATTCAATGGGACAAGTTGGGCGAAATTGCCTTGTCTTGGATTTTGTCTCCGGTATTGGGCGGCATCGTTTCCTATCTATTGTTTTCACGAATTAAGAAAAACGTTTTGGACTACAACTCTTGGGCCGATAATACGCTCAAAGGCATCAAGTTGGAGAAGAAAGCCTATAAAGAAGAACACCGCCTGTTTTTTGAAGCCTTGAGTGAATCTGAAAAAGTCGAATACGCCACCAAAATGGCGCACGATGCCCAAATTTATGATGAGCCGGACTTTGATCCTGAAGAATTGCAGTCTGAGTATTATCGCGGTCTGCACCGCTTTGACAGCCGTAA
>NZ_JBQCTZ010000025.1:0-31933 GCF_051963715.1 Neisseria sp. P0001.S005
TTGAATATCGACGCGGCCAAACTGAGCGAGTTGTTGGATGCACCTGTTTTGGAAACAGTTGCAGTGAGCGCGTCGGGCGTACAGGCTGTACGCGAAGCCGTGGCGAAGCTGCCGCGTAAACGCTCTTTCCCCGCAAACCCCGCCTCTGCCGAACGCACGCTCGATGCGCTGGATAGCGACAAACTTTATCAAGAAGTCGAATCGATTTTGGCACAAGTGGTACGCACCCAGATGACGCTGCCCGCATGGCACAAAAAACTCGACGACATCGTGCTGCACCCCGTTTGGGGCATGATTATGCTGCTGGTGATCCTGTTTATGGTGTTCCAAGCGGTTTACACTTGGGCGGCGCCGATTATGGATGCCATCGAAGGCGGCTTTGCCGCGCTGGGCGAATGGATAGGCGCCAACATGGAGCCGGGCATCCTCAACGACTTGCTCGTCAACGGCGTCATTGCCGGTTTGGGCAGCGTGTTGGTGTTCCTGCCTCAGATTACGATTTTGTTTGCCTTTATCCTGCTTTTGGAAGACTCGGGCTATCTGCCGCGTGCAGCCTTCCTGTTGGATAACATCATGGCGAAAAGCGGTTTGTCCGGCCGTTCGTTTATTCCCCTTTTGTCCAGCTTTGCCTGTGCCGTTCCTGCCGTGATGTCGGCGCGAACCATTAACGACCCGCGCGAACGCCTTGTTACCATTGCGGTTGCGCCATTGCTGACTTGTTCCGCACGTTTGCCGGTATATGCGCTGATTATCGCTGCTGTCATTCCTGACCGTACAGTGGGCGGTATTTTCAACCTGCAAGGCCTGACACTGTTTATTCTTTATATCGCAGGCATCCTGTCGGCTGCATTAGCGGCATATATCATGAAACGCTTGGCGCGAATGAAAGGCAACGTGCAACAATTCCCACTCTTGATGGAATTGCCGACTTTCCGTACGCCTAACTTTAAACACATCATGACCAGCCTGTGGGATAGGGTGAAAGCCTTCCTGAAACGCGCGGGTACCATCATTTTTGCGTTGGCCGTGGTTCTGTGGGGCTTGGTAAGCTGGCCGCAACCGCCTGAAGGCGCAACCGGTGCAGCCATCGATTACAGCTTGGCAGGTACGCTTGGTCATGCTATTCAGCCGTTGTTTGCACCTTTGGGCTTTACTTGGGAAATGTGTATCGCCATGATTCCGGGTATTGCCGCGCGTGAAGTAGTTGTCGCTGCTTTGGGTACCGTTTATGCCGTCAGCGCATCGTCTGAAGATGCAGTACAAAACGCACTGATTCCTATCGTACACAACAACTGGGGCTTGCCGACCGCCTTTGCCTTCTTGGCTTGGTATGTGTATGCTCCGATGTGTGCCGCGACTTTGACCGTGATTAGACGCGAAACCAAATCCACGAAAAATATGCTTATGATTACAGGCTATTTGTTCCTGATGGCTTATTTTGCCGCATTCGTGGTTTATCAAATTTCTTCAAGGATACTATCGTCATGACTCAATATATTATCGTCGGCTTGATTATGCTTGCCTGCGTATTCTTCCTCTTGCGAAAATTCGTGTTCAAACCGAAAAAACGCGACTGCAGCAGCGGCTGCGGCAAATGCGGCGGTTGCGGTTAAATAAAGAGGGTTAGGTAAAAGTAAAAGGCCGTCTGAAATGGTTTCAGACGGCCTTTTTGTATGTTTGAACTATGGTTCAATCGTTGTTGTAGGGTTTTCTAAGATTCTGTGACAAAACGCTTAAACTGTCTTTTTTCTTGGGAAAATGATGCAAGTGATTAAAAATATCAATGTTCCCCCTACGAAATCGATTAAATGGTGTTGATAGACAAATAAGACCGAAATGGCGAGTAAAAACCCCCATATACCAAAAAATGATTTTAAGAATTTAGATTTGAATTCTCTACAATAAACCTCAGCCGAAAGAAAAGCGAAACTCACATGTAATGACGAGCATTGATTAAAACTACTGTCCAATTTTCCCAAAATATAAAAGAAGGATTTTAAAATTTGGTTATCGACTTCAGGCTTGGAAAAATAAAATTTCATAGGAAATATTACAAATAGAGCAGTAGAAACTCCGATTAAAAAGGTTGCTCTTTTTATCAGTAATTTCAGACTGCTTTCGTTCTTTTCCAAAAATATAGTGACCAAGAAGAAAAACGGTGACGTCATATAAGGCAACATAAATATGGGCAAGAAAGGAATATTCCTTTCCCAGTCTATAAAATATGAAGGCACATTATCGACTGTATATGTATAAAATTCAGCTCCCTTTTAAAAAACGATAAAAAATATTGATATAAAAATTGTATATTTAATCTTTAGTTTCGATAGCTTATCCACTTACCGATTTTCTCCATCCATGATTCCAATATAATTAAAATCGTAAAAGTTCATCACACTATCATATATATCAGTGATATGGAATATGTCGCACTGTCTCTAATATTTTGTCGGATGGTTATTCCATCTATGGTTTCAGACGGCCTCGAAAGGTGGATTGTAAAAAAAGAGCAAAATTACAGATTAGGTATGATATTGAAGTGAATCTTTCAGTAGTCTCATGATTTATTGAACGGGAAGTCTGAAATGTCCGGTAATGGTGTAGCGGTAGAGGACATCGTCTTCACGGGTTCCCGAACCGATATTATGGATAATCAGTGGCCTGTCGCCGATTTTTCGATCGGAGACAATGCCGATATGGGGACGGTTGCCTTTTAGTTCCCAAGTTACAATATCGCCAGCTTGATAGTTTGTATCTTGAACGGCCCAGCCTTGACGCGTGAAATAAGTCATTAGGTTAGGGACACGGCGGTGGTCGATATTGGTATCAGGTTGTTTCAAACCCCAGCGTTTAGGATAGACGGAAAAGTTACGGCTCATGTCTTGATGAACAAGCTCTTGCAAATCTATATTTTGCTCACGCAATGCACGGATGACCACGTCTGTGCAAACGCCTTTTTCCATCGGCACATCGCCCATCGGATAAGTGAGCTTCGTGTAAGCCGGGTCGTAACGAAGGGTTTTACCAATTTGATTTCGTGCAGATTGGACAATTTGCGGAGATGGTTCTTCGGGTTCGGTAATCTCTTGTTGTAGGAAATCGGTATTAATACTTGGGATAGAGTTGTGATGACGGGCAAAAAATACAGCTGTTGTAATCAGAAGGATAGAAAGCACAATACTGATAACTATGGGCTTAAAGGCTGTTTTGTGTTTCATGATATATACACGGCTTAGATGTTGTTTGCATTATTATCAAATTTTTGGGTGGGTTGGCAATGCATAATGGAAAAATGGTCTTTAGCAAGTATGTATGGGTAAATAATAGATGAGTGTTATTTGGGTATTACTAAAACGTTTTTCGTAAATATAGATTTTAAATTGGTACATGATAAAAGGTCGTCTGAAACAGGTTTCAGACGACTTTTTATTGTAAAAATCTATAAATTTAATAGATAATAACTATTCTCATATTATCAAGCTAGAAAAGATAACCCGCTGATTAACTTGATATTTTATATGGTTAAATTATGTTAACTAAAACATACGCTATCCAAACCTGATTTCACAGTTGATTTAAATCATAATGTCTTGTGTCCAAATCTCTAAAATACCCGAAATCATACTGGATATTGATTTTCGAATAACAAACTACAAGAGTCGAGGAACGCAAAATGCCGAAAATCCCTGAGTTGGTTTGTCCCGCCGGTAACCTGCCCGCTTTGAAGACGGCGGTGGACAATGGCGCGGACACGGTTTATATGGGGCTGAAAGATGCGACGAATGCGCGCAATTTCCCGGGGCTGAATTTCGATATGAAATCGGCGCAGGAAGGGGTGGCTTACGCCCATGCGCGCGGCCGCAATGTGTTGATGGCCATCAATACTTTTGCCCAGGCGGGGCAAATCGAGCGGTGGCATCGGGCTGTCGATACGGCGGTGCAACTGGGGGCGGACGCGATAATCGTTGCCGACCCTGCAATTATGGCTTATGCCGCCGAGCGTCATCCTAATTTGAGGCTGCACATGTCGGTACAGGGTTCGGCGACCAATTACGAAGCCATCAATATGATGAAGGAACTGTTCGGAGTCCGCCGTGCCGTGCTGCCGCGCGTTTTGACGGTCGATCAGGTCAAACATGTGATTGACAATACGGATGTGGAAATCGAAGTGTTCGGTTTCGGCAGTTTGTGTGTGATGGTGGAAGGACGCTGCATTTTGTCGAGCTATGCGACGGGTGAATCGCCGAATATGCAGGGCGTATGTTCGCCGGCGAAGGCCGTGCGCTGGGAGCAGTTGCCCGACCGCATGAACGTGCGGTTGAACCAAGTATTAATCGACCAATACAAACCGGACGAACCGGCAGGCTATCCGACCCTGTGTAAAGGCCGTTTTGAAGTCAATGACGAAACCTATTACGCGCTGGAAGAGCCGACCAGTCTGAACGTTTTGGAAATGCTGCCCGAACTTATTAAAATCGGTGTATCCGCCATCAAAATCGAAGGCCGCCAGCGCAGCCCGATGTACACGGCGCAGGTAACCAAATCGCTTCGGCAGGCTTTGGACGCGGCCGCTGCCGATCCGGTGCATTTCAAAGTCAATCAGGTGTGGAACAATGCGCTGAGCAAGGTTTCGGAAGGGCATCAGACGACCTTGGGTGCATACAGCCGTCCGTGGAAATAAGGGGGGAGGAAAAATGAATCCGATGAAACTATCATTGGGGCCGGTTTTGTTTTTCTGGCAGAAGGAAGCTATGCTGGAGTTTTACGCCGCCATGCTGGATGCGCCGGTGGATACCATTTATTTGGGCGAAGTGGTGTGTTCGCGCCGCCAGAAAATGCGTTTTGCCGACTGGGTTAGCCTGGCGGAAGATTTGGCGGAAAGCGGCAAGGAAATTATTCTGTCGTCGCAGGTGCTGCTGGAAAGCGAATCCGACTTGAAACGCCTGCGCAAAATCACAGGGCAGGACAAATTCAAAGTCGAAGCCAACGACATGGGCGCGGTCAAACTGGCGCGCGAACACGGCATTCCCTTTGTCGCCGGCGCCAGCCTGAACATTTACAACGAAAGCACGCTGGCGCTGTTCCAAAAACTGGGCGCATACCGCTGGATTGCGCCGTCCGAGTTGAGCCGCGACAAAGTTGCCGAAATCATCAAGGCTTCAGACGGCATCGAAACGGAATTGTTTGCTTGGGGCAAAATGCCTTTGGCGTACTCTTCACGCTGCTTTACCGCGCGGCATTACAACCTGAACAAAGACGGCTGCGAATTCCGCTGTTTGGATTACGAGCAAGGCATGGACATGAATACCCGCGAGGGCAAACCGTTTTTAACCATTAACGGCATCCAAACCATGTCTTACGGCTGCCAAAACCTGCTGCCGCACCATGAGGATTTGCGGAAAATCGGCGTGAACATGCTACGCCTGTCGCCGCAAATGCACGGCATGGCGGAAATTGTCCGTATCCACCGCGATGTATTGGACGGCAAAGCCGCCCTGGCAGATGCACTGCCCGAATTGGAAAGACTGACCACCGGCACGCTGGTGGACGGCTATTGGCACGGCCAGCCGGGTATCGAAGCCGTGAAGGAGGAATATTATGGCGTTGCCTGAAATCGTATTGCCCGCATGGGCGGGAAAAATCGGCGGTAAATTACCGGGCAGGCCGCCGCGTTTCGCTTTGGTTTTTGCCCTCAATACCATGCTCAAACGTGGATTGCTGCCCGCCGACATGAGCCTGTTTGACGGCAAAAAATTCGAAATCGACGTATTGGACGCGGGCATCAAGGTGCGTTTCACCGCCAATGCCGAAAAATTCATCGATGCAGATTTTTTCGGTACGCCCGATTTGCGCCTTGCCGCCAACGGCATCGACTTCATGCGCATGATGATGCGCGAGGAAGACCCGGATACTTTGTTTTTCAACCGCAAACTGCAAATCGAAGGCGATACCGAGCTTGGGCTGATTACCAAAAACCTGCTCGACAGCGTGGACTGGCCGTTCGGAGATTGGTTTTTGAAGCGGCAGATGTCCGACTGAATGCCGGTTCGTGCAAGAATAAAGCAAAGCATTCATCCATTAAGTTTATGATTTAAAAATAAAATATCCAATACCTTTTACAAAATTCCCAAATCCCTAAATTTCTACCAAGGTATTTAGGGATTTGGGAATTTGTATTTGGATTTTGGCCACCGGGTAAAAAGGTATTTTGCAAAAGTCTCAATCCACAACAAAAAGGCCGTCTGAAAACCAAATTCCGGTTTTCAGACGGCCTCAATCATTTAAAACTTTCAACAAACTCTTATTTCAACGCTTCCAACAGCTTTCCGTGTATTCCGCCGAATCCGCCGTTGCTCATGATCAAAATATGGTCGCCTGCTTCGGCATTTTTCACAATTTCGGCAACAAAGGTATCGAAGTCTTTGCCGACGTGCAGCTTGCCGCCCAAAGGCGCGAGTGCCTCGGCAACGTCCCAGTCCACACCGCCGGCGTAGCAGAATACTTGGTCTGCATCGTTTAAGCTTGCGGGCAGGGCGGCTTTCATTGTGCCGAGTTTCATGGTGTTGGAACGCGGCTCGAGGACGGCGAGGATGCGGGCGTTTCCGACGCGCTGACGCAGGCCTTCGATGGTGGTTTCGATGGCGGTCGGATGGTGGGCGAAGTCGTCGTAAACGGTGATGCCATTCACCGTGCCTTTGATTTCCATACGGCGTTTGACGTTTTTAAACGCGCTCAAGGCTTCGCAGGCGGTCTGAATGTCGACTCCGGCATGACGTGCGGCGGAGATGACGGCAAGCGCGTTCATGCGGTTGTGTCCGCCCATCAAATCCCATGCGACGTGTCCGGCTTTTTTGCCGTCAAGCAACACGTCAAACGAGCCGTCGGCATTGACTTCGCCGACCTGCCAGCCGTGTTCGGTGCCGAATTTTTCCACCGGCGTCCAGCAGCCTTTGTCGAGCGTATCTTGCAGGCTTTGCTGCTGTCCGTTGCAGACGATTAAGCCTTCAGACGGCACGGTGCGTACGAGGTGGTGGAACTGGGTCTGTATCGCGCCCAAGTCGGCAAAGATGTCGGCGTGGTCGAATTCCAGATTGTTTAAAATGACGGTACGCGGACGGTAATGTACGAATTTGGAGCGTTTGTCAAAAAAGGCAGTGTCGTATTCGTCGGCTTCGATAACGAAGAATGGGGATTTTGAATTAGGATCTTGGCGCGGCGTTTGCGGCAGGCGGGCGGAAACGCTGAAATTTTCCGGTACGCCGCCGATGAGGAAGCCCGGCGCGAGTCCGGCATATTCCAAGACCCATGCGAGCATGGACGCGGTGGTCGTTTTGCCGTGCGTCCCCGCCACGCCGAGTACCCAATGATGGTGCAGCACGTTTTCCGACAGCCATTGTGGGCCGGAAATATAAGGCAGGCCGCGGTTTAAAATCGCTTCAACCACATCCATGCCGCGTTTGGCAACATTGCCGATAACGTAAATATCGGCTTTAAATTCGTCTAATTGAGCGGCATCAAAACCTTCGTGTACGCCTATACCTAAGGCTTCAAGCTGGGTGCTCATCGGCGGATACATCTTCGCGTCGCAACCGCTGACTTTAAAACCTGCTTCTTTGGCAATAGCCGCTACGCCGCCCATAAATGTGCCGCCGATACCGATAATGTGGATGTGTTTCATGATAAGACCGTCTTGGGAATGAATTAATTTTAAAGCCGTCATTATAACGGAGTTTGGATAAAGGGGTCGTCTGAAAAGTAAAGCGGCAATAAGAATAGGGGAGAGATAGGGAGGATTGAATCTTAATAGGGAATTTTTAGGTTATAGTTGCTACTGAAATATTTATACTTTGGGCGCTGTGTTGCCGATTGAAAAAGGTATGAAATGGCTGGGCGATATGACTGTAGTTCTGTCTTTGCTCATGCTGGTGTTTGTTTTCTTGGTTGACCCGACTCACTACTTCCTCAGCAACTTGGTTGTCTCTATCGGTAATATCCTTACTCAAACCGTTCACCATTCTTTCGAGCTGTACTTGTTCCACAACCGCGATTGGTCTAATGGCTTACTGGGTATGGTGGATTACTTGGGCACCATTTGTGGGCGTGTTCTTAGCGAAAATTTCCAAAGGCCGTACTTTGCGCGAATTCGTGCTGGCATCCATTATGGTACCAGTCGGCTTCCTCGTGATTTGGTTCTCCGTATTCTCCGGCTTCAGCCTGCTTGATACTGTTGAAGGTACTGGACGCTTGGCAGAAATTGTCAATAAAGGCGACTACGAAGGTACATTCTATTACCTGCTCAATATGCTGCCTCTGTCTTTCGCAACCAAACCGTTGACCGTTATCCTGTTCTTAGGTTTCGTGGTTCTGGTTTGTTTGTGAAAGTTGTCGGGTGCGACGTTCAAAATACACTGTTGCCATGGCAATCGCAGCGGTCATCAATGCCGTTGTGGTTAAGATAACAAGGGGCTGCGGCGGTAAAACGGCGGTCAGCCCTGCGCCGATAACGAATAAGGTCGTCTGAAAAATCCAAAGCCGTTGCGGTCGGCGGTGTTCGGGCTTGTTGTACGGCGTGTTGGCGGCAACCCCGAGATAAAACACGCCCAAACCGAGCCACAGCATTCGGACGGACTCAGCGGTAGCGGTGCTGTTTTGGTGCAGCCAAGCCAGTGCCACCGTTACCAAAGCGATGCCGATCAGTACGGCATAATGGCTGTACGAGGGCAATGCGCCCGAGTTTTGCGCTTTGTGTTCGTTGATAAAATAGGAAAACTGCATCACATAAACCGTAAACATCGCAAACAGAATCACAATCACGGGCAGTGCGCCGATTTCAAACTTCGCCACGTGGAAATAAGGGGCGATGTCGATCACGGTTTCGCCGAAAAAAATAATCACCAGCCCGTTTAGGCGTTCGAGTAGATGCGGAAAATTCACCGCAGGTTGCTTGTGGCTGACAAAGGTGGGCAAAATCCAACCCAAACCGAAACCGCCCAGCGCAACCCACTGTCTGATATGGGCGGGAAACAACAGCGAACCGAGCACCATCGCCGCCGTCAATCCGCGCAATCCCGCCACCAGCTTGATTCTGCGGCGTTGTTTGGGGGAAGCGTGGCGGGCAAGCTGCAACAGATATTGCAGGCAGACACTGCCGACCAGTAGCCCCAGCGCAAGATTAAACGGCACAAAATTCGCCAGCCAGTCGCTGCCCATCGCATTGGACAAAAACAGCAGCAAAAACATATCGGCAAACAAAAACAGCCGATCCCGCCAAGAGTTGTCGCCGAAGCGGTTGATGTAAATGCTCTGGTATGACCAAACGGTAAACAGAATCACCAGCGAAATCAGAAATGTGACGTAATCGGCTTCGTCGGCGTGGTGCACCAGCTCGGTGGTGCGGGACAAAGCATATACAAACACCAAATCATAAAACAGCTCGGGCAGCCCGACTTTTTTCTCTCCAACAGGCATAAGCCCTCCGGTTGTGATGAATAACTTATTGAAGAATAACAGTTTTTACCGACAAGTACCATTGACTGGGCGGCTTAAAAATAGCTCTCGTCAATGTCCATTTTGCCCAGTTTTTGGTTAATGGCGTGCAATTCGTCCGCAGTCAGGCGGATTCGCAGTGCGCCGAGGTTTTCCGCCAAGCGGTGTTTTTTGGTGGTGCCCGGAATCGGTACGATAAAGGGCTTTTGCGCCAGTTCCCACGCCAACACGATGTGCGCGGCGGTGGCGGATTTGGCGGCGGCGAGCTCGTGCAGCAAGTCCAACACAGGCTGGTTTTTCGTCATCACATCCGCCGAAAAACGCTTCATCGTGCGGCGGAAATCGCCTTCGGCGTATTGGGTCTGCGCGTTAAAACGGCCGCTTAAAAAGCCGTTCCCCTGCGGGCTGTATGCCACAAAGCCGATATGGTTGGCTTCGCAAAAAGCAAACAATGCTTTTTCGGGGGCGCGGAACACCATGGAATATTGGTTCTCCGTGGCGGTAATGGGCGTAACGGCGTGGGCGGCGACCATATACTCAATCGGCGTGTTGGACACGCCCCAATGATGGATTTTGCCTGCCTTAATCAATTCGCCCATTACTTCCGCTACCGCCTCGGCGGGTACATTCGGGTCAATGCGATGCTGGTAATACAGGTCGATGTAGTCGGTTTGCAGATTGCGTAAGGATTCGTCCACTTGCTTGCGGATGGATTCGGGGCGGCTGTCCAGCACATTCTCCACACTGCTGGCGGAATGAGTTTGCCCCACAATGCCGATCCAACCGTAGGCGACAACAGTACGGTAGTAAATTTTGCTTTTGCACCGACTTCAGTAGGCGGCTTGGGCATCAACTACACAATCACGCCGGAAGGCTGGTTGTATACGGTAAGCCATACTCAAGTGCAATAAGAGAAAGTCAACATATTCGTCAATGCTCTGAAAGTAGGCGGAAAAATCTGCTCGAATTTCTTAATGCTTGATAATGTGAGATTTTTGGTAGATTGAACCTAAGTCAATCATAGAAAACGGATACATAAAATGCTGCTTGTTTGATAAGCGGCATTTTTATTATCTATGGTTTCTATGTTTATTCAGGCTGGCAGTGATGGTTTGATGTCTTAGAAAAGTTGTGGCTGTAATTGTGAAAATAATGCCGTCTGAAAAATAAGTTCTGAGCAAACCACGCTACGACTTATTTTCAGACGGCATTTGTCTTCTGTATTTTACGATTTCTATTAAAGTGCTGCTTCTGAGCGTTCTCCGGTACGAATACGGATCGCTTCTTCAACGGGATAAATAAAGATTTTACCATCACCGATTTTGCCGGAATGCGCGGTTTCTAAAATGGCGTCCACAGCCTGATCGACTTTGTCGTCAGCCAATACCAATTCAATTTTTACTTTAGGCAGAAAATCGACTGCGTATTCCGCGCCGCGATAAATTTCCGTATGGCCTTTTTGACGGCCGAAGCCTTTGACTTCGCTGACGGTCATGCCGGTAATGCCGATTTCAGTCAGGATTTCGCGTACATCGTCGAGTTTGAAAGGTTTGATAATAGCTTCGATTTTTTTCATATTAAGTCTCCTTGTTTGCGAAAAGGCCGTCTGAAACATTCAGACGGCCTTTGTTCCATCAAGTTCGTTCAAATTTTATTTGAGTGAACTTATTTCTTTTTCTGAGCAGGCAGGTCGGTACATACGCCCAATGCCACTTCCGCAGCCATACCGATGGATTCGCCAAGGGTTGGGTGTGGGTGGATGGTTTTACCGATATCGGCTGCATCACAGCCCATTTCAATCGCCAAGCAGACTTCGCCGATCATATCGCCGCCGTTAGGACCAACGATACCGCCACCGATGATACGACCGGTTTCAGCATCAAAAATCAGCTTAGTGAAACCATTGTCGCAACCGTTGGCAATCGCACGGCCGGAAGCAGCCCATGGGAAGTTGGCTTTGGTGATTTTGCGGCCGGAAGCTTTGGCTGACAATTCGGTTTCGCCAACCCATGCCACTTCAGGAGAAGTGTAGGCAACGCCCGGAATAACGCGTGCGTCGAAGTAGGCTTTGTGGCCGGCACAGTTTTCAGCGGCAACGTGGCCTTCGTGAACGGCTTTGTGCGCCAGCATAGGCTGACCGACGATGTCGCCGATGGCGTAGATGTGCGGCACATTGGTACGCATTTGTTTATCGACTTCGATGAAGCCACGGTCAGTCACGGCAACACCGGCTTTTTCAGCGCTGATGAGTTTGCCGTTTGGTGCACGACCGGCAGCTACGAGTACGGCATCGTAACGTTGTGGCTCTTTAGGCGCATTTGCGCCTTCAAAAGTAACGTAAACGCCGTCTTCTTTAGGCTCAACAGCAACAGTTTTGGTGTTGATCATGATGTTGTCAAAACGGTATTCGTTTTGTTTTTGCCATACTTTAACCAAGTCGCGGTCTGCGCCTTGCATCAGGCCGTCCATCATTTCAACCACATCCAGGCGAGAACCCAGAGTGCTGTAAACCGTACCCATTTCGAGACCGATAATACCGCCGCCGATGATTAACAGTTTGCCCGGTACTTCTTTCAGAGCCAATGCACCGCTGGAATCGATGATGCGTGGATCTTCAGGAATGAAAGGCAGTTTGGTTACGCGGCTACCTGCTGCAATGATACAGTTTTTGAAGGCAACGATTTTTTTCTCGCCGGTAGGAGTCGCTTGCTCGTACACTTCGCTGGTCGTCAGAGAAACTTCCAAGTGGTGCGGATCTAAGAATTGGCCGTCGCCTTGGATAACGTCTACTTTACGGCCTTTGGCCATACCTGCCAAACCGGTGGTCAGACGGGAAACTACGCCGTCTTTGTAGGCACGAAGCATATCGATGTCGAGTTCTGGCTCTGGGTATTTGATACCGTTGGCAGCCAAGTGACGTACTTCATCGATAACGGCAGCATTGTGCAACAGGGCTTTGGAAGGGATACAGCCGACGTTCAAGCAAACACCGCCCAAAGTTTTGTAACGTTCAACGATGGCAACTTTCAAGCCTTCGTCAGCAGCGGCAAATGCAGCAGAATAACCGCCAGGGCCGCCACCCAATACGACTACGTCGTATTCGGCATCGGCAGAACCGCCGAATTGAGCAGCTTGAGGAGCAGGAGCGGCTGCTTTAGGGGCTTCTTGTGCAGGAGCAGCTGGTGCTTCGGCTTTAGGAGCGGCAGCCGCACCTTCGGCTTCAACGACAACAATCAAACCGCCTTCGGAGATTTTGTCGCCGACTTTAACTTTAACCTCTTTGACTACGCCTGCAACTTCGGCAGGTACGTCCATAGTCGCTTTATCGGTTTCCAAAGTAATCAGGGTATCGTCCACAGCAATGGTATCGCCCACATTTACTTCAACCGCAATAATATCTACATTTTCGTGACCGCCAATGTCGGGCACTTTCAATTCAACTAAGCTCATGTCTAATCTTTCTGAATGATGTTCGGACTTCTTTTTTCAGACGGCCTTTCTATTCAGGCCGTCTGAAAATGCTCGGATTACAGAGTAATGCGGCGGAAGTCTTTCAACAGGTTAGCCAGGAATACGGTGAAGCGCATACCGGCGGCACCGTCGATGACACGGTGGTCAAAGGACAGGCTCAACGGGCACATCAGGCGTGGAGCAAATTCTTTGCCGTTCCAAACCGGTTTGATTTGGGATTTGCACACGCCCAAGATAGCAACTTCAGGAGCATTCACAATTGGTGTGAAGCCTGTGCCGCCGATACCGCCCAAGCTGGAAATGGTAAAGCATGCGCCTTGCATTTCTTGTGGTTTGAGCTTGCCTTCGCGGGCTTTTTTAGACAATTCGGTCAGCTCTTGGCTGATTTGTTTCAAGCCTTTTTGATCCACGTCTTTGATGACTGGAACAACCAAGCCGTTTGGCGTGTCTGCTGCGAAACCGATATTGAAGTAGTTTTTCAGCACCAAGTTGTCGCCATCCAGAGAGGCGTTGAATTCAGGGAAGGCTTTCAGCGCAGCAACAGAGGCTTTGATGATGAACGCCAATGGGGACAGTTTCACGCCTTCGCGTTCCCATTCTTTGTTCAGTTGTTTGCGGAATTCTTCCAATTCGGTCATGTCCGCTTCTTCGTGTACGGTAACGTGAGGAATCACAACCCAGTTACGAGACAGGTTTTGACCGGAGATTTTCTTAATGCGAGACAATTCTTTAACTTCGACGCTGCCGAATTTAGAGAAGTCAACTTTAGGCCATGGCAACAAGTCCAGACCACCGCCCAAAGAAGCAGCGGCAGGTTTGCCTGCACCGCTTTGCATAACGGATTTAACAAAGGCTTTAACGTCTTCGCCCATGATACGGCCTTTCAGACCGGTACCTTTGACTTGGCCCAAATTTACGCCCAATTCGCGCGCCAGTTTGCGTGCGGAAGGACCTGCATGCGCTTTTGCAAATGCAGCTTCATCGATTTTGGCAGCTGCAGGTGCAGTCGGAGCAGGTGCAGCTGCTGGTGCAGTAGGAGCAGGAGCGGCAGCTGGTGCAGGCGCAGCGGCTTGAGTGGCAGGAGCAGGGGCTGCTGCGGCAGAGCCGGCAGTTTCTACTTCAATAATGGCGGAGCCTTCGGATACTTTGTCGCCAACTTTCAGGAATACGGCTTTAACCACACCGGCTTCGGTACATGGTACGTCCATGGTGGCTTTGTCGGTTTCCAGAGTAATCAGGGTGTCGTCAACGGCAACAGTGTCGCCGACTTTAACTTCAACGGCAATAACGTCTACGTCAGAGTGGCCGCCGATATCAGGTACAACAACTTGTACGGTAGCGCCACCGGCAGGAGCAGCTGCAGGCGCAGCAGCTGGAGCAGCAGGATCTTCTGCTGCAGGAGTCGGAGCGGCATCAGCAGCGGCAGCACCGGTTTCAACGGTCAGAATAACGCCGCCTTCAGAGATTTTATCGCCAACTTTCACTTTAACTTCTTTCACGACGCCGGCTGCATCAGCAGGTACATCCATAGTGGCTTTGTCGGTTTCCAACGTAATCAAGGTGTCGTCAACGGCGATGGTGTCGCCCGCTTTGACTTCTACGGCGATGATGTCGACGTTTTCATGACCGCCGATATCAGGGACTTTGATTTCTACGATACTCATTTGAGTTCCTTTAACATTTTCAGTTTGATGCCGTCTGAAAACTGTTTCTTACGGCATCGGTACAGTTTGTTCAAGCCATTCAAGCATTCGGTTTCCAGACGGCCTGATGTCTGAATAAAGCAAACAGGCCGTCTGAAACATCAATTAGCGTTTCCAGCTTGGAGCCACATCGGCATTAATGCCGTATTTTTCAATGGCTTGCTGAACGGTTTCTTTGCTGACTTTGCCTTGCTCTGCCAATGCGCTCAATGCTGCCACGGCAACGTTGTAGCGATCCACTTCGAAGAAGCGGCGCAGGTTGGCACGGCTGTCGGAACGGCCGAAACCATCGGTACCCAAGACATGGTAGTCGTTCGGGATGTACGCGCGGATACGGTCGGCATAGCTGCGGACATAGTCGGTAGCGGCGATAACCGGACCGTCATGACCTTGCAGTTGTGAGGTAACGAAAGGCACTTTTTCAGCTTCCAGCGGATGCAGGCGGTTGAAACGTTCTGCTTCGATGGCATCGCGGTGCAACAGGTTGAAGGACGGGCAAGACCAAATATCTGCTTCTACACCGAAGTCGGCTTTCAACAATTCGGCACCGGCGATGACTTCTTGCAGGATGGTACCGGAACCCATCAATTGGACTTTCTTGTCGCCTTTGCCACCGGCTTTCAGCAAGTACATACCTTTCAGGATGTCTTGTTCTACGCCTTCAGGCATGTCCGGATGAGTGTAGTTTTCATTCATCAGGGTGATGTAGTAGAACACGTCTTCGTGGTTAACATACATGCGGCGCAAGCCATCGTGTACGATAACGGCTACTTCATATTGGAATGTCGGATCGTAAGTTACACAGTTTGGGATCAAGTCTGCTTGAATGTGGCTGTGACCGTCTTCATGTTGCAAACCTTCACCGTTCAGTGTTGTACGGCCGGCTGTACCACCCAGCAGGAAGCCACGTGCATGCATATCGCCTGCTGCCCATGCCAAGTCGCCAACGCGTTGGAAACCGAACATAGAGTAGTAGATGTAGAAAGGAATCATCGCAAAGTTGTTGTTGGCGTAGCTGGTTGCAGCCGCGATCCAGTCAGCCATTGCGCCTGGCTCGTTAATACCTTCTTGCAAGATTTGACCGTCAACAGATTCTTTGTAGAACATCAGTTGGTCTTTATCTTGAGGGGTGTATTGTTGACCTTTAGGGTTCCAAATACCATATTGGCGGAACATACCTTCCATACCGAAAGTACGGCTTTCGTCAGGAACGATAGGTACAACGCGTTTGCCGATTTTTTTATCTTTCAGCAGAGTAGACAGGATGCGTACGAAAGCCATAGTGGTTGAGAATTCACGGTCACCGCTGGATTTCAGTTGGGCATCAAATGCTGACAGTTCAGGCACTTCCAGAACGTCTTGGGTAGGGTTGCGTTGAGGCAGGTAGCCACCCAAAGATTCACGGCGTGCGTGCAGGTATTTGTATTCTTCGCTGTCAGGAGCAAAAGTCAGGTAAGGCAGGTCGCCACTGTCGATTTGCTCGTCAGTTACCGGAATGTCAAAGCGGTCACGGAATTGTTTCAGAGACGCTTTGTCCATTTTTTTGGCTTGGTGGGCAACGTTTTGACCTTCGCCGGATGCACCCATACCGTAACCTTTAATGGTTTTTGCCAAGATTACAGTAGGTTTGCCGTTGGCGTGGTTCGCAGCGCGGTCGTAAGCGTTGTACACTTTTTGAGGATCATGGCCGCCGCGGTTCAATGCCCAAATTTCGTCATCGGTCATATCTGCGACCAATGCTTTCAGTTCAGGGGTATTGAAGAAGTGTTCGCGAACGTATGCGCCGTCTTTGGATTTATAAGTTTGGTAGTCACCATCCAAACATTCTTCCATGCGTTTGCGCAGGATGCCGTCTTTGTCTTTTGCCAAGAGGCGGTCCCAACGGCGACCCCAGATGACTTTCACAACATTCCAGCCGGCGCCGGCAAAGTTGCCTTCCAGCTCTTGAATGATTTTGCCGTTACCGCGTACTGGGCCGTCCAAACGTTGCAGGTTACAGTTGATAACGAATACCAAGTTGTCCAAGCCTTCGCGTGAAGCCAGAGCAATAGCACCTTGGCTTTCAGGTTCGTCCATTTCGCCGTCGCCACAGAATACCCATACTTTACGGCCTTTGGTTTTAGCCAGACCGCGAGATTCCAAGTATTTCAGGAAGCGTGCTTGGTAAATTGCCATCAATGGGCCAAGACCCATAGATACGGTTGGGAATTGCCAGAAGTCAGGCAACAGGTGAGGGTGAGGGTAAGAAGGCAGACCTTTGCCGTCAACTTCTTGACGGAAGTTGTTCAGCTGGTCTTCAGTCAGACGGCCTTCAACGAAAGCGCGTGCATAGATGCCAGGGGCTACGTGGCCTTGGAAGAATACCAAATCGCCTTCTTCGCCTTCGCCTTTAGCTTTCCAGAAGTGGTTGAAGCCGACTTCGTACATAGTGGCGGCTGATTGGAAAGATGCAATGTGTCCACCCAATTCCAAATCTTTTTTACCCGCGCGCAAAACGATAGCGGCAGCGTTCCAACGAACGAATGCACGGATGCGGTGTTCGATGTTTTGGTCGCCGGGGATGCCTTTTTCGTCTTCAACGGAAACAGTGTTCAAGTATGGAGTAGTGGTGCCGTGAGGCATACGGATGCCTTTGTCACGGCTGTATTTGACCAAACTTTCCAGCAGGTATTGGGCGCGCTCGCTGCCTTCATATTCTAAAACAGAGCTTAACGCGTCTAACCATTCTTTGGTTTCAATTGGGTCAACATCGTGTAATTGGGTGGACATAATATCTATCCTTGTGTTGAGTGTTTTTCAATGACGGAGTATTACTCCGATATTTTCGTTTGCGAACAAATGTGAGTTAAAAACGAAAATTCCTAGAGTCAAATTCGAAAAAGTTTTAATTACTGAAATATTTTCAATACGTTATAACCATTGATGAAAAATCAGAAAGAATTGAACTTTTTGCGAACCGGCTAACCTGCAAATGCTATCAGTAATTGGGCAAACTGGCAAATCATGCTGTAGATATTGATAGGATGTAGAGGTTGGAATTAGGATTTTTTAAAAGAGTTATAGAGTTTGTTTTAAATCGAGATATTGAGTGGATACAGTAAAAAGTATCAGGTGTTTGAGTAAATAGATTCGAATACGAAAAACATTTTTAAAATTTTGTTGTAAATTGAAAGTTTGGATTGGGTTTAGGGTTTGAAAGGGAAAATTTAGATTATCTGATTCTTTACAAAGAGAGTAGGCCGTCTGAAGACTTTAAAGAGATTAAGAGGGAATGGGATTTGAAGATAACGATTATTGAGGAAGGGTAAATGAAAAAAATGACATGTACAGGCTGTCTAGTTTAGCTCTGACATGCCATTTATGTAGGAAGTTAGAATTTCAGACGGCCTTTAATCGGCAGAGCCTTTTTGAGCGAATTGCTTCCATTGAGCCAAAAGCTCTTTGAGAACGTCTTGCTGTTCATGTCCATGTTGGATGGCTTCTTGCAGCCAGAAACAAGCATTATTGATGTCTTTTTCTACGCCCATACCGTGATAATACAGACAGGCAAGATTATATTGAGCCATCGTGTCTCTTTGTTTGGCTGCTGCTTCAAACCATTTTGCAGCTTGGGCATAGTCGACAGGTACACCTTGTCCACTGTAATACATCATGCCAAGATTGGTTTGGGATTTGCTGTGCCCACGTTCTGCGGATTGGTGGTATAGATCCAGTGCTTCAGCGTAATTCTGTTGGCGTTTTAAGCCATAGTGCGCTGCAAATGCCAGCTTGTATAGACGTTCAGCCTCCTGACGTTGGAGGGCGATTTCTTTCGTCAGCTCATAGTTTTGCTGGTTATTCAATGCGCTGTCAGACAGAAGTTTTTGGTAGGCGACAAGATTACCTAAATCAGCCGAGCGTTGATAATATTGACGTGCGGTGTCTGCATCAACTGCTTGTCCCAATCCGTAGCGATAGATATCACCTAAAAGGCGCAATCCTTCCGGATCATTTTGATCCGCAGCAAATTTAGCGTGCTGATAGGCCTTTTGAGGGTCTCGTTCGGTGTTTTTACCCAATAGATATATTTCGGCAAGTGCTACATGCGCATTACTGTCACCTTGTTCGGCAGCTTTTTCGAACCATTTCAATGCTTCAGCAGGATTTGATGCGGCTAAGAGTTCTCCAAGAGAAGTTTGCGCCGGAACAATGTCGTAATCGGCGGCAATACGCAAATGTTCGATGGCTTTTTCAGGGTTTTGTGCAACACCTTGCCCCAATTTGTATTGAAGGCCGAGTTGCCAGTGTGCCGCAATAAATCCCTGTGCAGCGGATTGCTGATAAAGTTTATGGGAATATTCCAAATCAGGAGAGCTGGAGTATTGGTAATGTTGGGCTAAGAAGTATTGTGCCTGAGGATTTTGTTGTTCGGCAGCTTTTAATGCCCATTTGACTGCTTCTTGGTCATTGCCATTGTCTGCGTATAAACGCATCAGGCGCAGTTGGGCAGGAGCCAATCCTTCTTCGGCAAGCTCTTGATAGGTTGCAATGAGCTTTTCTACTTCTATTCCATTATTTTCTTGTAACTGGAGAAGATTATAGCGGGCATATGGATGACCAGCTCTTGCAGCTTGTTTTAAATATTCAACTGCAATTACTAAATCTTGCTCATTTTCATGGTGTTCGATCAGGCATCCTGCCAGCTGAAATGCAGCCTCAATATGCCCGGCTTCTGCTGCTTCGTAGAGCAATGGAATGGCTCGTGCAAAGTCAGGTGGGTTTTGAGTGATTAATTTTTCTGCTAGCAGAAAAGATTCTTCATATTGTTGAGCATTCATCGGTTTGCTTTTATATTTTGTGAAGGATTAAGAATAAAATTATCGGCCGACAAGGTGCGGCCGTTATGATTTTGTAATTTTGAGGTTATTTACAAAAACAGACAACCGGATTTGTATTTTTATACTTAGAATAATGGAATAATTTGTTTTATGCTGCATAAATACAACAGAAGGGTGTGATAAAGTGGGTTGAGAAAATACTTCTGCTGTTTATTCAGTTTAAATTATTCATCGTCCGGTTTTTTACGCCACAAAACAAGTAATTTACCAATATGTTGCACCAGTTGGGCACCCAGTGTTTCACACAGGGCATCACAAATTTCAATACGTTCAGCACGATCATCGCCAAAAACACGGACTTTAATCAATTCGTGTGCTGTCAATGCGGCATCGGTTTCTTTGATGACCGAGTTGGTCAAGCCTTGTTGGCCAACCATAACGACAGGGTGGAGGTGGTGTGCTTGGGCTTTCAAGGCCAAAATTTCTTTGGTGCTTAATTTGTTGTCGCTCATATTAATAAGTATCCAATTAAAAAGAATAATGGCTATATTGTACGCGATTTAGAACATTTACGGGGGAAATAACGTACAATGCTGATTTTAACTTAAGCATTTCAAATCAAGATGGCTGTACGCTCAAAATCTTCAAAAGCATGGCTGCATGAGCACGTCAACGATCATTATGTCCATATGGCACAAAAGGACGGATATCGTGCCAGAGCGGCTTATAAATTATTGGAAATCAATCAGAAAGACAAATTAATCAAGCCAGGTACAGTTTTGGCGGATTTGGGCAGTGCGCCGGGAAGTTGGTCACAGGTTGCGGCCAAGCTGGTCGGTAAAACAGGGGCAGTGTTCGCTTTGGATATTTTGCCAATGGATGCTATTGAAGGTGTGTCGTTTATTCAGGGTGACTTTAGGGAAGATGCTGTTTTGGAGCAGTTTGAAGCCTTATTGGATAATCGTCCGTTAGACCTTGTAATCTGTGATATGGCACCCAATATGTCAGGCAATGCCGTAACCGACCAGGCACGCAGTTTTTATTTGTGTGAACTGGCTTTGGATTTTGCCTCCCAGCATTTGAAAACCGGAGGCAGTTTTTTGGTGAAGGTGTTTCAAGGCGCGGGTTATCAAGAGTATACGGCGGCTATGCGTGAAATTTTTGCCAGTGTACAAACCCGAAAGCCGGATGCTTCCCGCAATCGTTCCAGTGAGATTTACCTATTAGGTAAAAATAAACGCTGACAATGTAGGGTGGGTGCTTTAAAATTCTTTCCCTTGATTTTATTTATTTTGTAACCATGGAGCCTGTTCAGTGGGGAATACCATTAAAAACATATTAGTCTGGGTAGTGGGTGGTGCTATGCTTTTAGCAGCATTCAATGCGCTCAGCGATAAGCAGGAAGATAAACAGCAAATCGAATATTCTCAATTTATTCAGCAAGTTAATAGTGGCGAAGTATCCAATGTCAATATTGAAGGATCTGTTGTCAGCGGCTATCTGATTAAAGGTGAGCGCACCGATAAAACTGCCTTCTATACCAATGCGCCTTTGGATGACAACTTGGTTAAAACACTGTTGGACAACAAAGTACGCGTCAAAGTGACTCCGGAAGAAAAACCAAGCATGCTGGCCAGTCTGTTTTACAGCCTGCTGCCTGTTTTGTTGTTGATCGGTGCATGGTTCTACTTCATGCGCATGCAAAGCGGCGGTGGCGGTAAAGGCAGTGCATTCTCTTTTGGTAAAAGCCGTGCACGTTTGTTGGACAAAGATTCCAATAAAGTTACTTTTGCCGATGTTGCAGGTTGTGATGAGGCAAAAGAAGAAGTACAAGAAATCGTAGATTACCTGAAATCGCCTAATCGTTATCAAAGTCTGGGCGGTCGAGTACCTCGCGGTATTTTGTTGGCCGGTAGCCCTGGTACGGGTAAAACATTGCTGGCCAAAGCGATTGCTGGTGAGGCCGGTGTGCCATTCTTCAGTATTTCAGGTTCTGACTTCGTAGAAATGTTTGTCGGTGTCGGTGCGAGCCGTGTCCGCGATATGTTCGAGCAGGCTAAGAAAAATGCGCCATGTATCATCTTTATTGATGAAATTGATGCTGTCGGCCGTCAGCGTGGTGCCGGTTTGGGCGGTGGCAATGATGAGCGTGAGCAAACATTGAACCAATTGTTGGTTGAAATGGATGGTTTTGAAAGCAACCAAACCGTTATTGTGATCGCAGCAACCAACCGTCCTGATGTACTTGACCCTGCGTTGCAGCGTCCGGGCCGTTTTGATCGCCAAGTCGTTGTTCCATTGCCTGATATCCGTGGCCGTGAGCAAATCTTGAAAGTACACGCTAAAAAAGTACCTTTGGATGCATCCGTAGATTTGACTTCTTTAGCACGCGGTACACCTGGTTTTTCAGGTGCGGATTTGGCAAACTTGGTCAATGAAGCAGCTTTGTTTGCTGGTCGTCGCAATAAAGTGAAAGTCGATCAAAGCGACTTTGAAGATGCAAAAGACAAAATCTACATGGGTCCGGAGCGTCGCAGCATGGTGATGCACGAAGATGAAAAACGTGCGACAGCCTATCATGAGGCCGGCCATGCAATCGTAGCGGAAAGCCTGCCGTTTACCGATCCGGTTCACAAAGTAACCATTATGCCTCGTGGCCGCGCATTGGGTTTGACTTGGCAACTGCCTGAGCGTGACCGTATCAGCATGTACAAAGACCAAATGTTGAGCCAGCTCTCAATCTTGTTTGGTGGCCGTATTGCTGAAGATATTTTTGTCGGCCGTATTTCTACCGGCGCATCTAACGACTTTGAGCGTGCAACTCAAATGGCACGCGAGATGGTAACGCGTTATGGTATGAGCGACAAAATGGGGGTGATGGTTTATGCTGAGAACGAAGGTGAGGTATTCTTGGGTCGCAGCGTAACCCGTTCTCAAAATATTTCCGAGAAAACCCAACAAGATATCGATGCGGAAATCCGCCGTATTTTGGATGAGCAATACCAAGTGGCTTACAAAATCTTGGATGAAAATCGTGATAAGATGGAAACCATGTGCAAGGCACTGATGGATTGGGAAACCATCGATCGAGACCAAGTTTTGGAAATTATGGCCGGTAAACAACCTAGCCCGCCTAAAGATTACAGCCACAATGTCCGTGATGACAAAGTAGAAGAGCCTGAAGTGCCTGTTGCTGAAGCTGTTGAACCTGTTGAGCAAAATGAGGTTCAGAATACTGAGTCAGTAGAAGCAGACAAAACAGATAAATCTGTATAAGGCTTGAAACAGAAAACGGTAGCTTTTAAGTTACCGTTTTTATTTTGAAGATAATCTAAAGGCCGTCTGAAAAGTTTCAGACGGCCTGATTTTATTGAGTCAATTACAAAACAGCCAAAGCAGCTTCGTAGTCAGGCTCGTTTGCAATTTCAGAGACCAACTCAGCGTGGAGAACTTGGTTTTGCTCGTTCAAAACCACCACTGCACGGGCAGTCAGGCCGCGTAATGGGCTTTCTGTCAGTGTAACACCGTAATCGTTAGAAAAGCTGCTGCGGAATGTAGAAAGTGTCACTACATTTTCCAAACCTTCTGCACCGCAGAAACGGGCTTGTGCAAACGGTAAATCGGCAGAAATGCACAAAACGACGGTATTATCCAAAGAAGAGGCACGTTTGTTGAAAGTGCGGACGGACTGGGCGCATACGCCGGTGTCAATACTAGGGAAAATATTCAGCACTTTGCGTTTGCCTGCAAAGTCAGCCAATGATTTCTCAGATAGGTCTGCCGCTACCAATGTGAAATCAGGTGCAACCTGGCCGATGGCAGGCAAATTGCCGTTTGTAGAAATAGGAGAGCCTTGGAAAGTAACTTGGGCCATGATTCAGTCCTTGTGTCAGAGGAAAATAGGATAGTCAGGGGGTTAGTAATGACGGCGGCGGAAATAGAACATGCCTTCGCTGTCAATTTCTAAAATATAGCGGCCGTTTTGTACAGCGGCATAACCGCTTTTACCTTCGGTATAAGGTTGCAAAGCAGCATGTGATATCAGATAGTCAGTTAGTTTGCTGCCGTCTTGGGCAATATTATCCACCATTTTTGCAAAGGTAGTGTGGCAGACTCCGTTGGCTGACCAGCCGGCTGAAACGCCTTTTTCATTTTTTTCCATGCATTGGCCGCTGATGACTTCTAAGTCGGTAGGGTGCTTACCAATCAGATTGATAACACCGCCCTCTATGCCGTTAATCGGATAGGTGCGTTGCTTCTTACCTTCTTTCGTTTCGCCGTCTTGAGCTGTACCTAAATCCAAACCGGCTATGGCTTGTTCATCGATATATTTAACTTTGAAGGTAGGCTTGGGCGCTTTGCCTGAAGCAGCATCATTGGCGGCAGTATCTTCAGATTTACCGCCGCAGGCAGCCAATGAAAGGCTGAGCAAGATAAGGGGGAAGGTTTTTTTCATATGAGAAACCCTAGAAAACGATTATATTTCAAATGATAAACGATATTATGGCCGTCTGAAATATTCAGATGGCCTTACTATTATTATTTCAACGGACGAATACCTACTGCATCGCGTACTTTGTCCAACAATTCGCGTGCTTCTTTACGCGCTTTTTGTGCACCGGCCTGCAAAATGTCTTCAATTTGAGATGGTTTGGCTGTCAATTCATTGTAACGCTCGCGCGGTTCTGCGAGCTCGGCATTGATTTTTGCACCCAAGAGTTTTTTAGCCTCACCCCAAGCAAGGCCTTCGGCCAGCATTTGCGTGAACTCGGCAGTTTCAGACGGCGTGGAGAAGGCTTTGTAGATTTCAAACAGAGGACTTTCATCAGGCTGTTTCGGCTCGCCGGGTTCTTTCATATTGGTGATGATTTTGTTGACCGATTTTTGGGTTTTCTTGTCGTTTTCCCAAAGCGGAATGGTATTGCCGTAGGACTTGGACATTTTGCGTCCGTCTAAGCCGACCAAGAGTTCGACATTTTCGTCGATTTTTACTTCTGGCAGGGTGAAGAGTTCTTGGAAGCGGTGATTAAAGCGACCGGCAATATCGCGTGCCATTTCAACGTGTTGGATTTGGTCGCGACCGACTGGAACCTCATGGGCATTGAACATGAGAATATCGGCAGTCATGAGGATAGGGTAGCTGTACAGGCCCATTTCCACGCCATGATCCGGATCTTCCTGACCGTTTTCAGTATTTGCCTGTACTGCGGCTTTGTAAGCGTGGGCGCGGTTCATCAGGCCTTTTGCGGTGATACAGGTCAGAATCCAGTTTAGCTCCATCACTTCGGGAATGTCGCTTTGACGGTAGAAAGTGGTCTGTTCCGGATTAAGTCCGCAGGCGAGCCATGTGGCGGCAACAGCTTGAGTAGATTGATGAATCATTTCCGGCTCATGACATTTGATGATGCCGTGATAGTCGGCCAAAAAGAGGAATGATTCGGTATTAGAATCTTGCGCTGCGCGGATAGCCGGGCGGATGGCACCGACATAGTTGCCCAAGTGTGGAATACCTGTTGTGGTAACGCCTGTTAAAACTCGTTTTTTGCTCATGAAAGTATCCTTCGGCCCAAAGGCCGTCTGAAAATAAATATGGTGCCGATTATACCTGATTATTCTTGATTTTTCAGACGGCCTTTTGAGTAAGGGGTAACTGGATTATAAAAGTTATACACATAAAATTATAAAAATAAAACTTTATAAAACAATAATATAGTAAAAATTTTTGATTAATGGAGTAAATAGCTATTGAGTTATCCACATTTGCGCTTATATAGGCTCTAACAGAATATATTTGAAGAGGAACGTAAAATGAGATTTGATAAATTGACTGCTAAATTCCAGCAAGCTCTGCAAGAAGGTCAAAGTTTGGCTTTGGCTGCGGACAGCAGCTACCTTGAGGCCGGCTTTATCTTAAAAGCGTTGCTTGACGATCAAAACAGTGGTGCTGCTGCGTTACTGGCTCATGCAGGCGTGAATGTGCCTCAAGTAAAACAACGTTTGCAGCAACATTTGAGCAGCTTGCCAAAAGTATCCGGTCAAGGCGGCGATATTATGCCTAGCCGTGAGCTACAAGCTGTATTGAACTTGATGGACAAGGCTGCAACCAAACGCGGCGATGCCTATATCGCCAGCGAACTTTTCCTGCTGGCTTTGGTTCAGCAGAATGATGCTACCGGCAACATTTTGAAAGAAGCTGGTGCGACCGAACAAAATATCAATGCCGCAATCGATGCGGTACGAGGAGGACAAAACGTGAACGATGCGAATGCCGAAGACCAACGAGATGCTTTGAAAAAATACACACTTGATCTGACTCAACGCGCCCGTGATGGTAAGCTCGACCCTGTTATCGGTCGTGATGATGAAATTCGTCGTGCGATTCAAGTATTGCAACGCCGTACCAAAAACAACCCTGTGCTGATTGGTGAGCCGGGTGTAGGTAAAACCGCTATTGTTGAAGGTTTGGCACAACGTATCGTCAACGGCGAAGTACCTGAATCTCTGCGTAACAAACGCCTTTTGGTTTTGGATTTGGCGGCTTTGATTGCCGGTGCAAAATACCGTGGTGAATTTGAAGAACGCTTGAAAGGCGTGTTGAACGACTTGGCTAAAGACGATGGCAACACTCTGATTTTCATCGACGAAATCCATACCTTGGTTGGCGCGGGCAAAACCGACGGCGCAATGGATGCGGGCAATATGTTGAAACCGGCTTTGGCACGCGGCGAATTGCACTGTATCGGTGCGACTACTTTGGACGAATATCGTCAATACATCGAAAAAGACGCGGCACTCGAACGCCGCTTCCAAAAAGTATTGGTTGGCGAGCCAAGTGTAGAAGATACCATTGCTATTTTGCGCGGTTTGCAAGAGCGTTATGAAATCCACCACGGTATCGATATTACTGACCCTGCTATCGTTGCCGCAGCAGAGTTGAGCGACCGTTATATTACCGACCGTTTCCTGCCTGATAAAGCGATTGATTTGATTGACGAAGCAGCCAGCCGTATCAAAATGGAGCTGGACAGCAAACCTGAGCAAATGGATAAACTTGACCGTCGCATTATTCAGCTCAAAATGGAAAAAATGCACGTTGCCAAAGAAACCGATGATGCCAGCAAAAAACGTCTGGAATTGATAGACGAAGAAATCGACGGACTGCAAAAAGAATACGCTGATTTGGATGAAATCTGGAAAGCCGAAAAAGCGGCATCATCCAGCACTGCCGACATCAAGAAACAGATGGACGACATCAAAGTCAAAATCGAGCAGGCCAAACGCCAAGGCGATTTTGCCCGCGCGTCCGAACTCGAATACGGCGAGTTACCGAAATTGGGTGCACAGTTGCAGGCAGCGGAAAGCAACTCCGACGGCAAAAAACAAAACAAACTTTTCCGTACCGAAGTCGGCGCAGATGAAGTAGCCGAAATCGTTTCCCGCATGACCGGCATCCCCGTGTCAAAAATGATGGAAGGTGAACGCGACAAGCTGCTGAAGATGGAAGAAGTATTGCACCGCCGCGTGGTCGGTCAAGACGAAGCCGTGCGTGCCGTGTCTGACGCTATCCGCCGCAGCCGTTCCGGTTTGGCCGATCCGAATAAACCTTATGGCAGCTTCTTGTTCTTAGGCCCGACCGGTGTGGGTAAGACCGAATTGTGTAAGGCATTGGCAGGCTTCCTGTTTGACAGCGAAGATCATCTGATTCGTATCGATATGTCTGAATACATGGAAAAACATGCTGTTGCCCGCTTAATCGGTGCACCTCCCGGCTATGTCGGCTACGAAGAAGGCGGTTACCTGACTGAGCAAGTCCGCCGCAAACCATACAGCGTGATTCTTTTGGATGAAGTGGAAAAAGCCCATCCGGACGTATTCAATATTCTGTTGCAAGTATTGGATGACGGTCGCCTGACCGATGGACAAGGTCGAACCGTGGACTTTAAAAATACCGTTATCGTGATGACTTCCAATATTGGTAGCCAACATATCCAACAAATGGGTACTCAGGACTACGAAGCGGTAAAAGAAGTTGTGATGGAGGATGTGAAAGAACATTTCCGTCCTGAAATGATCAACCGTATTGATGAAGTAGTCGTGTTCCACGGTTTGGATCAAGCCAATATCCGCAGCATTGCGAAAATCCAGCTTAAAGGTTTGGAAAAACGTTTGGAAGCACAACATCTGCATCTGAAAGTCGATGATGCTGCCTTGGATCTGATTGCTAAAGCCGGTTTCGATCCTGTGTATGGTGCCCGTCCGCTCAAACGCGCCATTCAGTCAGAAATCGAAAACCCGCTGGCAAAAGCATTGCTTGAAGGCAAATATGCACCTGATAGCACAATCCATGTTAAAGAAGAGGGTGGTAAGCTCTTGTTTGCATAAGGTTAAAACAATGTAGCATGTTGTTGTAAAAGGCCGTCTGAAAGAATTCAGACGGCCTTTCCTAGTTATTGATTCACATCATATATTTGTTATGTAATTTGATTATTCATTGAATTTTAGAGAATATTAATCGAAAATCTTGTGCCATCGGTTGATAAAGAATGCGATATAATCCGACCTGTTTGCCAAGGTTCTTGCTAAAGATCTCATTTTATGTAATAATACTACAATGCAAAAACTGACTAATCAAAATCTTCACATTATTTTGTTGGAACGCTTAAATGATACCGACTTTGTTCTTATTCTCAATGCATTAATCAAATTTTTGCGCCGAGGAGGCAAAAAACAGGCTTCCGAACGTTTCGATTTGATTTTATCTACTTTAAAACAAGACGATGCTTTATGTCGTCAATTCAGCCTGCGCTTCTATGCCTGGTTGTCCAAGGTTCACATCTATCCTGCGCTGATTAAGCTGGGTATTTTCTCGCGCCATAGTTTTACTCGGGAGATGGGCATACGGATTTACGAACGTTTCAGCCCGTCTTATAAAGATTTTTCCAATCTGCGCGAAGTATTTTTATATCTTTTTCATTCGAAAAACGATGATAAATGGTTGCAGACCCTGAGTTTGCGCCAATGGTTGAGCATGTATGAATTGTTGCTGGGTAAAGCGGATCCTGCTTTGCTTCAGATGGCCAGCCGACAGTTGGCAGATGCCCGTTTGCGAGCGGTAGAAATGCTGTCTATTTGGATTGCTTCCGAAGCGATTGAGCCGGATTTAATACGGATTGCCCCCCGTTTGTTGGAGGCGGATTCGGCATTTGTTGCCTTACAACGTGAAATTGCAAAATTGGTGGAACACTATCGCCACAGTGAAGAAACTTACGATACGGCGCACTTGGAGGTCATGTTTGACCAGTGCGACAAGCAAATTGAGTATCTGCGTCGTAGAGGGACTGGGGCAGGGTCTGGTTCGTCAGTAAAAGTGGCGCACTTGTTGGAGCGCCTGCAACAAACCATTAGTCGTCTGAAACTGTTGACCAATATTCAAATTGAAACCGGCAGCCGTACCCGCTTAACCATCAATCTGATGAATGCGATGATTTATGCGGCGGTAGAGCAATACAGTACCAGCCACTTGCGTAAAAGCAGTATCCGAATGCTGGCGCGCAGTATTACGGAAAACAAAAGTCATCATGGTGAGCATTACATTACGCGCAACCGTAGCGAATATTTCAAAATGTTTTATTCTGCAGCAGGTGGCGGCGTAATTATTGCTTTGATGGCATTGAATAAAATCCATATTGCGTCTTTGGGGTTCGGCGAGTTTACTACTTCATTCCTTGCCGGACTTAACTATGGCTTAGGCTTTATGCTGATTCATATGCTGCACTGCACCGTTGCGACTAAGCAGCCTGCCATGACAGCGGCGAGCTTTGCCGAGCAGGTGGACTCAAATGAAGGCAGTAAAGCGGTGGACAATAAATTGGCAAAACTGCTGATTGACGTGTGTCGTTCGCAAAGTGTGGCCGTGTTTGGTAATGTATCGATTGCCGTATTGTTGGCGGCTGGGATCGCTTGGGGTTATGCCTACACGCATGGCCAGCCTTTATTGAATGAGGTGGTTACAGCCTACCAGCTTAAATCTATTGAGATTTTTACTCAGCCAACCTTATGGTATGCCGCTATTGCCGGTGTATGGTTGTTTTGTTCGGGGATTATTGCCGGCTTCTTTGATAACCGTTCCGATTATCTGAACCTGCGTCAGCGCCTACCGTTTAATCCGTTTTTACGAAAAATCATGCGTCCGCAGCCGCGTCGCCGTTTGGCCGCTTATATTCATAAGCATTACGGCTCGCTTATGGGCAATTTTATTTTCGGTATGCTCTTGGGGATGACCGGCTATTTTGGCCATCTTTTCGGCTTGCCGCTGGATATTCGCCATGTGGCTTTCTCTTCGGCAAACTTGGGTTATGCCGCGATTAGCGGTCATGCAGATATATTCACTTTTATACTTGGCTTGGCAAGTGTATTGGCAATCGGTATGGTGAATCTGGTGGTCAGTTTTTCTTTGGCTTTGGCTGTTGCGCTTCGTTCTCGCGGTACGCGTTTGGGCAGTATGCGTAATCTTCTGAAGAGCTTCTGGAGTCAAGTGAAAGCCAATCCTTTGATTTTGCTGTATCCGGTTCAAGTGAATAACAAAGAAAATACGAAGTAAGATTGAAGAAAGGCCGTCTGAATATATATTTTTCAGACGGCCTTTTGATTTAAAACCGATAAAGGTTAGGCTTGCAGAGAGGCGCGGTTTTCCAAAACTTGGTCAATCAAACCATATTCTTTAGCTTCATCAGCAGACATATAATTGTCGCGGTCGGTATCGCGTTCCAAGTCGGCCAAATCGCGATCACAATGTTTGGCGAGTAAGCGGTTCAGTTTCTCTTTGATTTTCAGCAGCTCTTTAGCGTGAATTTCAATATCGGAGGCCTGACCGGCCAAGCCGCCGCTGATGAGCGGTTGGTGAATCATGATGCGGCTGTTTGGCAGGGCAAAGCGTTTGCCTTTTTCGCCTGCGGACAACAGGAATGCGCCCATGCTTGCCGCTTGGCCCAAGCATAAAGTAGAAACATGAGGCTTGATGAAGTTCATGGTGTCGTAAATCGACATACCGGCAGTAACCGAACCGCCCGGAGAGTTGATATAGAAGAAGATATCTTTATCAGGGTTTTCGCTCTCCAAGAACAGTAATTGCGCAACAACCAAGTTGGCTGAATCGTCTGTCACCGGGCCGACTAAGAAAACGATGCGCTCTTTCAAAAGGCGTGAGTAGATGTCGAATGCGCGCTCGCCGCGACCGCTTTGTTCGATAACGGTAGGGACAAGGTAATTATTGAAATCGAAGGACATTTTTGTCTCCTGTTAATGATGGAAAAGCACCAAAGCCATTTAAAGCGCTTCGGTGCTTTTGATTGTCTGTTTCAGACGGCCTTAGAGCAATTAAGCTTGTGCGCCCATTACTTCGTCAAAAGACAGCGCTTTTTCGGTTACTTTAGCTTTGCTCAGAACGAAATCAACAACGTTGCTTTCTACTGCCAAAGAAGTCGGGCCTTGCAGGCGGGAAGGCTCTGCGTAGTACCAGTCGATAACTTCTTGAGGGTCTTCGTAGCTTTCAGCGAAGTTGGCAACAACGGCTTTGATTTGATCTTCAGTTGGCTCAAGTTTGTTTTCTTCAACCAATTTAGCCAAAATCAGGCCTAAAGAAACGCGGCGTTCTGCTTGTTCTTTGAACATGTCCAAAGGCAGATCCAAGTTGGCAGCATCAGCCATACCTTGGTTAACGAAGTTTTGTTTCATCTCGTTTGCCAAGCGGGCGGCTTCTTCGTTGACCAAAGCAACAGGAACTTGCAAATCGGCTGCTTTGAGCAGGGCGTTCATTACAGATTCTTTGGTTTGTTCACCGATGCGGCGCTCAACTTCACGGCCAACGTTTTTCTTCACTTCTTCACGCATTTTGGCAACGTCGCCGTCTTCAATACCCAAAGCTTTAGCGAAGTCTGCGTCAACTTCAGGCAAAGTAGCTTCAGAAACGTTGTTCAGAGTGATGGTGAATACGGCAGATTTACCGGCAACATCTTTACCGTGGTAGTCTTCAGGGAAGTTTACGGTAACATCTTTACTTTCACCGGCTTTCATGCCGACAACACCGGCTTCGAATTCAGGCAACATTTGACCTGCGCCCAATACGAAAGCGTAGTTTTTAGACGCACCGCCAGCGAAAGGTTCGCCGTCGATTTTGCCTTCAAAGTCGATGATGACGCGGTCGCCGTTTTGGGCTTCGCGGTCAACATGGTTGAAGCGGGTGCGTTGTTTACGCAGGATTTCTACAGTTTGGTCAACTTCGGCATCGCCAACAGTCGCAATAACTTTTTCTACTTCTTGGGCAGACAGGTCGCCAATAGTTACTTCAGGGAAAACTTCAAAAATAGCGGCAACTTTGAAAGACTCTTGATCGTCTTGTTCTTCAACGGCTTCAAAGCGTGGGTAACCGGCAACTTTCAATTCTTGAGCAACGGCAAC
>NZ_JBQCTZ010000026.1:0-31410 GCF_051963715.1 Neisseria sp. P0001.S005
TTTCTTCCAAATGCTTAATGCCTCCAAATCCATCATTCCGGCAGGCAAATCGGCAATATCTTTTTTCGACAATAAAATCAGCTTGTTGGCATTGGCAAACTCGCCGACAAGGGCGGCATCGCCGTCTGTAGCCACGCAGCTTTGGCGGAACAAGTCGGTTACATTTTGGGCATAATCGGCAGCGTTCTGCGGCGAAACGCCTTCATTGCCGCATGCATTCAGGCAGACAGCCAATACAGCGGCAGACAACGCGACGGCTTTAGACATTTCAGACGGCCTTTATTTGTGCTTCAACACCAGCTTGAACACGCCGTCGGCCTCGCTCGATTCCAGCAAAACATGTCCGGTCTGACGGCAAAACGCTTCAAAATCGCCGGGCGCGCCGCCATCGGTGGCCAATACGGTCAGCACTTCTCCTTCCTGCATTTGCGCCAAAGCTTTTTTGGCACGCAAAATCGGCAACGGGCATTTCAAACCAATGACATCCAGAGTTTGTGTATTCATGATGAAAACTCGTCATATTAATCAGAATTAACGTCAATTATACCGCACTTACTTGCACCCCACCCTGCAAGCCCATAAAATAAAGCCGTTTTTCACTTTGGAGCTGTCTATGCGCCGTTTTGCCCTTCTCGCTCTCAGCCTTGCCGCGACTCAAGCATTTGCTTTGGGTTTCAGCCAAAAGGATACGCTGACCAACACGCGTTATCAGGAAAGCCCTGAAGAAGTTGCCGCACGCGAATTTAAAGAACACAAAGCCGAGTTGCCGCCCCTTCCCGATACCCAATCGGGAGATTGGTTCGACCTCTACGTCAACGAAACCTACGGCAAGCAGCCCAAAATCCTGCTCAGCAGCCTGCAAATCATGCCTGCGCCGGACAACAGCATCCGCTACATCTTAAACGTGCGCTCCGACAAAGGCTACGACAACCTCTCCGTCGAAGGCCTCTATTGTGCCCGCACGTCCTTTACTTACAGCAACGACAAGCGTTCGTCTTACAAAGTATTCGCTTACGGCGACACAGTAAACCACCGCTGGATCGAGCCGCGTAAAGGCGATTGGAAGCTGATCGGCAATGCGTTCAGCCGCAACGATGCCCTGCACACCGCCCTGTATCAGGCATTCTGTATCGACGGCATGCCGACAACGGTCGAAGGCTTGGTACAACGTTTGAAAGAACGTGGCAGCCGTCACGGTACAACGCTGACCAACCACGACAAATAAACCGCTTTAATCAACAAAAAGGCCGTCTGAATTTTTTCAGACGGCCTTGTCTTTCAAGACGGCTTAGAATTTGTGATACAAGCCCACAGAAGCGGCTTTTTGTTCAACGCCGCCTTTGTTGGCTGCAGTCAGACGGGTTTTGTTGCCGACTTTCAAATACGCCAGTTGGGCAACTACGCCGGTGCGTTTGCTGAAGGTGTATTGGCCGCCGACAACGACTTGGTCGAATTTATCCACCAATTTCTCGCCGCTGTTCACGCCCTTGGCAGGCCAGCCGTGTGCGTAAGTAATGCGTGGGGTCACATTGCCCAATTTGTAGCCGACAGTTACCGCTGCATCAACCACTTTCACGGCTTCAGATTTGCCTGAATCGGCAGTGATGTCACTACCCTTGTACTCATTAAAACCATCGGTGAAATAGCCTAAATATTCGTTGGCTGTCTCATGGCCTTTGGCATAGTGTACGCCGCCGCCGACAAAGAGATTGTCTTTATCGTAATAAGTTTCAACTTTGGCGATTTGTGCCGCTTTGACTTTGCCGGAATTGTCGGTGTACGCGCCGTTGTAGTGGCCGTAAGCCGCATTGGCAGTAAAGCCGTTTTTAGAGAAGCTCACGCCGCCGGTGTATTGGTCTTTGGCCGCTTTGGTGTGCGTGTATTTGTCTGAAGGATTGCGGTTGTCGCGTGGTGCGTAAGACACGTTGAATTTAAATCCGCCGAAATCCGGGCTGTCGTAGCGTACAGCGGCGTTACGGTTGCCGGTACGGGTAAAGATGCCCAAGCCTGCGGCATTAGTTTTGTACATCCATGGATCGATGGTATCCATTTCATTCAGCATATTGCTGAGTTTACCGGCACGGACCTTACCGAATTTACCTTGCAAACCAATAAAGGAATCGCGATTGGCAAAACCTTGGGAACCGCCGGTAATGGCCGTTTTTTGTTCAACTTGCCAGATGGCTTTCAAATCGCCGCCGAGGTTTTCGCTGCCTTTAAAACCGATACGGGAGGTATTGTCATTGATGCTGGTTGCGGTAGAGCTGGTTTCAGAACCTGCGTCACCTTTGATTTTTACTTGACCAACGGTCACGCTGCTTTTGATTTGACCATACAGAATCACTTCTGCAGAGGCAGCCAGCGGCAAACCGGCAATAACCAAAGCGATAATCGATTTTTTCATTATTCTCTCCAAAACAAAGTTAAAATCTCGTGAAAACACGTATAGCAATATTAATGTTTTCCAACGCTACAAACAACTACTTTCATCTTGATAGACACTTTTATTCATTAGAGTTTAGACTTTTTACAACATTTTCAAATAAAACAGGCCGTCTGAAAAAAATTTCAGACGGCCTCTCCCATTCAAAGTCATGGCAAGGACAATCATCCCTATTATTGTAATCATTTAATCAAAAATGATTGCTTGATAAATGTTTGCCATATATCAACCCAATATTCCCAAATTACCACTATTATTAACTTTCTTCTTATGAAGAAGCTTTTTTATATCAATAATTTATTTGGTATAAATTTTTCCTTTTACCTAATATGAATAAACAGGAGCCCTTATGTTGAACAAACATCTCTTTTTATCTTTGCTAATGGCTGTCTCTACTGCAACGGTATCCGCCGAAACTCATCATGCGCATTGGTCTTACACAGGTGAAAACGATGCTGCACACTGGGGCGATTTGAGTGAAGACTTTGCTGTCTGCAAAACAGGCAAACAGCAATCTCCAGTGGACTTCTCCACAACAAAAGCAGTAAAAGGCAAACAACTGACATACCGTTACAACGTTGCCGACTACAAAGTAGAAAATAACGGCCACACCCTTCAAGTCACGCCGCAAGGCAAGGCCCAAACCATCGTGATTAACGGTAAAACCTATACCTTTAAACAATTCCACTTCCATACTCCGAGCGAACATACTTTCAAAGGCAGACATTTCCCGATGGAAGCGCATTTCGTCCATCAAGCCGAAGACGGTACTTTGGCAGTCATCGGCTCTGTATTTAAACCGGGCAAAAACAATCCTGCCTTATCCGCACTCACTGCCAAAAAACTGAAAGCAGGCGAATCCGTAACGTTAAAAAACTTGAATATCCAAGCCCTGCTGCCTAAAGATAGCAAGTCCTTCCAACTGAAAGGCTCGCTGACAACGCCGCCTTGCAGCGAAAACGTTACCTGGGTTGTCTTAGAAACTCCGGTTCAGGCAGATGCGGCGCAGTTTAAAGCCATGCGCGACATTATCGGCGGCGAAAACAACCGTCCCGTACAACCTTTAAACGACCGTGAAGTCAATGGAGACAAATAACTGCTAAGGCCGTCTGAAAAAAAAGCACCCGGATAACGGGTGCTTTTTCAATCACATCAATCAGGCTTTTTTGTTACCCAACGCGGCTTTCACAAACGCGCTGAACAAAGGATGGCCTTTGCGCGGATTGGAAGTAAATTCCGGATGGAACTGACATGCAAAGAACCAAGGATGATTTGGCAATTCGATGGTTTCAACCAAACGCTCGCGGCCTGCGGATACGCCGCCGATGACCAAACCGGCTTTTTCCAACTGAGGAACATAATTGTTGTTGACCTCGTAGCGGTGGCGATGGCGTTCGCGGATATGTTCGCTGCCGTAGATTTTTGCGGCAAGGCTGCCCGGTTTGAGGTCAACTTCTTGCGCACCCAAACGCATGGTACCGCCCAAATCGGCAGATTCGTCGCGGGTTTCTACGCTGCCGTCGGCAGTTTGCCATTCGTCAATCAGGGCAACGACAGGCGCGGCGCATTTCAAGTCAAACTCGGTAGAGTTCGCACCTTTCAAGCCTGCAACATCGCGGGCGTATTCGATCAGGGCAATTTGCATGCCCAAGCAGATGCCCAAGTATGGTACGTTGTTTTCACGCGCATAGCGTACGGCGGCAATCTTGCCTTCCACGCCGCGCGAACCGAAGCCGCCCGGTACCAAAATCGCGTCCATGTCTTTGAGCATGGAAACGTCGCCATTGCCCTTCTCGATGCTTTCGCTGTCAACAAAGGTAATTTGTACGTCGGTTTCAGTGTGAATACCTGCGTGTTTCAGGGCTTCGATCAATGATTTGTAGGACTCGGTCAAATCAACGTATTTGCCGACCATTGCGATTTTGACGGTATGTTTCGGATTTCGAATCGCGTGAACGATTTTCTTCCATTCGGTCAAATCGGCTTGTTTGACATTCAGTTGGAGCTGCTCGGTAATAATGCTGTCAATGCCTTGGTTGTGCAGCATTTCAGGGCATTCGTAAATACTGTCCACATCGTAACTGCCTACGATGGCACGTTCTTCAACGTTACAGAACAATGCAATCTTACGGCGCTCGTCCGCAGGCATTTCTCTGTCCATACGGCAGATCAGGATATCCGGTTGCAAACCGATGCTCAACATTTCTTTAACGGTATGCTGGGTCGGTTTGGTTTTGATTTCACCGGCGGCGGCAATGTAAGGAACATAGCTCAGGTGGGCAAACAATGTATTGTTGCGGCCGAGCTGGCTGCGCATTTGGCGGATGGCTTCCAAGAAAGGCAACGATTCGATGTCGCCGACTGTACCGCCGATTTCGACAATCGCCACATCATAACCGGCCGCGCCTTCGTGGATACGGCGTTTGATTTCATCGGTAATGTGCGGAATCACTTGTACGGTACCGCCCAAATAGTCGCCACGACGCTCTTTGGCAATCACGTTTTCATAGACTTGGCCGGTACTGAAGCTGTTGCGGCGGGTCATGGTGGCGTTGATGAAACGCTCGTAGTGACCGAGGTCGAGGTCGGTTTCCGCGCCGTCATCGGTCACGAATACTTCGCCGTGTTGAAATGGGCTCATGGTACCCGGGTCAACGTTGATATACGGGTCGAGCTTAAGCATGGTCACGTTCAAGCCACGCGACTCGAGAATAGTAGCAATAGAAGCGGCGGCGATACCTTTACCCAAAGAAGATACAACGCCGCCGGTTACGAAAATAAATTTAGTCATGATGTGATACCCATGTTGGAATGTGTGATTTTAACTTGAAGCAGCATATTCTGGCAAACGGCAAAAGCTTCAGGCCGTCTGAAAATAACGTTTTCAGACGGCCTTATCATACTGTTTCTATATATCAGCGCAGCTCGCGGCGCAGGATTTTGCCAACGTTGGATTTTGGCAACTCGTCGCGGAATTCGATGTCTTTCGGCACTTTATAAGCGGTCAGTTCTTTGCGGCAGAAATCGATCAACTCTTCCTTAGTCAAAGATGGATCTTTGCGTACAACGAAGACCTTAATCGCTTCACCGGTTTTCTCACTTTTCACGCCGATACAGGCGACTTCCAAGACTTTGTCGTTGCCGGCCACCACTTCTTCGATTTCGTTCGGATACACATTGAAACCGGATACCACAATCAAATCTTTTTTGCGGTCAACCAGCTTCAACCAGCCTTTTTCATCCATCACGGCAATGTCGCCGGTTTCCAAAAAGCCGCGTGCATCGATTGCTTTGGCGGTTTCTTCAGGACGGTTCCAATAGCCTTTCATCACTTGCGGGCCGCGCACCCACAATTCACCCGGTTGTCCGATAGGCACTTCTTTGCCGTCTGCATCACGCAATTCGACCTCGGTTGAAGAAACAGGCAGACCGATACCGCCGCTGTAAGCTTCGATATTCAAAGGATTACAACATACGCCCGGACTGGCCTCGGTCAAACCGTAAGCTTCCACAATCGGCGTATCGGTAATTTGTTTCCATTTTTCCGCCACGGCTCTTTGCGTTGCCATACCGCCGCCCAAAGTCAGCTTCAAACGGGAAAAATCGACTTCGGCAAAATCTGGACGGTTGACCATCGCATTAAACAGGGTATTCACACCGATGAATACGCTAATCGGCTCTTTTTTCAATTCACCGATAAATCCTTTCATGTCGCGCGGATTGGTAATCAGGATGATTTTAGAACCGGTATTCGCAAAGATCATCAGGTTCACCGTCAAGGCAAAGATATGATACAGCGGCAACGCGGCAATAACCGTTTCTTTGCCTTCGTGCAGGCTGTTTTTAATCCATTCTTTTGCCTGCAACATATTGGCGCAGATATTGCCGTGAGTGAGGACGGCGCCTTTCGCTAAACCGGTTGTGCCGCCTGTATATTGCAGCAAAGCAGTATCGTCGCGCGTCAACTCGACTGGTTTGAACGAATTGGCCGCACCTTGCTTCAAGGCCGTCTGAAAAGTCACGGTATTGGGAATGCGGTATTCCGGCACCATTTTTTTCACTTTGCGGATGACGAAGTTCATCAACGCGCCTTTAATCATGCCGAACATCTCGCCGACCGACGCGACAATCACATGTTTGATTTGCGTACGCGGCAACACCAACTCCAACGTATTGGCAAAGTTCTCCAACACGACAATCGTTGTCGCGCCACTGTCTTTCAACTGATGCTCCAACTCGCGCGGCGTATAAAGCGGATTGGTATTCACTGCCACCAAACCGGCCTGCAAAATACCGAAAAGCGCAATCGGATATTGCAAAACGTTCGGCATCATAACCGCCACACGCTCACCGCGCGGCAGTTTCAATACGTTTTGCAGGTAAGAAGCAAAATCGGTAGCCAACTTGCCCACTTCGGCATAAGTCAGCGTTTTGCCCATGTTTTGAAAAGCAGGTTTATCCGCGAATTTCTCGACACTTTGACGGAATACGTCGCTGATGGAGCTGTATTGAGAAATATCGATTTCAGAGTTTACGCCTTGTTCATAGCTTTTGAGCCAGAGTTTTTCCATATTGATCAGTCTTTTATTTAGTCGTTTTTTGAAATCGAGGCCGTCTGAAAGGCTTTATTTCAATCCGCCGCTTCGTTTTCAGATGGCCCTTTTATTAAGCAGTAATAATGACAGGCTTGTCGGTGGACATGATGATACCGCCGCCCAAGCACACATCGCCGTCATACAGTACCGCAGATTGTCCGGGGGTTACCGCCCATTGCGGCTCGTCAAAGACAAGCTCGACGGTTTCATCATCCAAGTAACGCAACGTACAAGGTGCGTCAGCCATACGGTAGCGCGTTTTGCAGGTATAGCGTCCTTCTTTCGGACGTTCGGGCAATGTGAAGCTCAAATCGTTCATCACCAGGCTTTGTGTATAAAGCAAAGGATGGTTATGACCTTGGACGACAATCAGTTCGTTTTTAGTCAAATCCTTGGCCGCGACAAACCATGGCTCGCCTGCGCCGCCGATACCCAAGCCTTTGCGTTGGCCCAGCGTGTAAAACATTAAGCCGACGTGTTCGCCGACTACTTTTCCTTCAGGGGTAACCATTTTGCCATTATTGGTCGGCAGGTATTTTTGCAGAAATTCGCGGAACGGACGTTCGCCGATAAAGCAAATACCGGTACTGTCTTTTTTGGTTGCAGTCGGTAATTTGAATTCTTCGGCAAGACGGCGGACTTCAGGCTTTTCTAACTCGCCCAATGGGAAAATCGCGCGCTCAAGTTGGAAAGGTTTGAGGCGGTACAAGAAATAGCTTTGGTCTTTGTTTTGATCCAAGCCTTTGAGCAGGTAATGCACGCCGTTGCGAACTTCTTTGCGGGCATAGTGTCCGGTGGCAATGGTATCGGCGCCCTGCTCAATGGCATAATCCAAAAAGCATTTGAATTTGATTTCGGCATTGCACAAGACGTCCGGGTTTGGCGTGCGGCCTGCGCTGTATTCTTTGAGGAAATAGGCAAATACATTGTCTTTATATTGCGCGGCAAAATTGACGATGTCGATATCGATACCGATGATATCGGCAACGGCAATGGCATCAAAGGAGTCTTGTTTGATGCTGCAATATTCGTCGTTGTCGTCATCTTCCCAGTTCTGCATGAACACGCCGCTGATTTGATGGCCTTGCTGTTTGAGCAGGGCCGCGGTAACAGATGAATCGACGCCGCCGGAGAGGCCGACGATGATGTTTGTTGGTGTGTTAGTAGTATTCATGAGGGGAATGTGGGTTTCAAATGCATTTTTTAAAGCGTGATTTTAGCACATTTTGATTTAACGACAGAAAAGGCCGTCTGAAAGCCTAATGACTTTCAGACGGCCTTTATATGAAAATTCAAGCAATTAGTGTTGATGCGCGCCACCGTGACCATGACCGTGACCGTGATCCATGCCGGATTGCGGTGCGGTTTTCACTTCCAGTTGTACGGTTTGAGGTTTGGCATTTTTGAATTTCAGGGTAACAGGTACTTTTTCGCCTTCTTTCAGCGGTTTTTTCAGACCCATGAACATAACGTGGTAGCTGCCTGGTTTCAGTTCGGTTACGCCTTTTGCTTCCAGCGGGATGCCGCCTTTAACTTCGCGCATGCGCATAACGCCGTTGTCGTTCACGTGAGTGTGTACTTCAATGCGTTCTGCAACAGGGCTGCTGCCTCCTACCAAGAAGTCTTGTTTGGCTTCATCGTTTTGGATTTTCATGAATGCGCCACCCATTTTCATACCTTCAACGGTAGAACGTGCCCAACCGTCTTCAATATGGATACCGGCTGCAGATACGGAAGTTGCCAAGCCTGCCAGAATCAGGGTTGCCATTAATTTTTTCATGTTTTGCTCCTTATGTTTGCCAAATGGCTGGGATATACAGCCTTCATCTTACAACCGAAGGCCGTCTGAAAACTTTGATATAGATTAAGTAATACTATCTAATCCTAATGAATTACCATATTACCACATTTCTAAGCAGTTAATGCAACAATCCAAACAATAAATAACATTAACAAAGCCATCAGTTGCGCGGCCGAACCGGCATCTTTGGCACGCTTGGCCAGCTCGTGTTTTTCAGTAGAGGTATGGTCAACAGCTGCCTCGATGGCGGTATTAAACAATTCGGTAATCAGTGAAATAAACGATGCGACAACAAGCACCATTTTGGTGACCGGGCCGAAATCAAGGAACAAAGCCAAGACAATTAAAATCAGGTTCAGCCAAAAAACTTGGCGAAATGCGCTTTCATAACGATACGCGGCAGCCAGTCCGTCTTTGGAATAACCAAACGCATTGATAATGCGCTTGATACCGTTTTTTCCTTTTTTCTCGGAAGCGTAGGAAGATGGTTTCATCATATACTCAACATAAAAAGGCCGTCTGAAAAAAACGGTCGGATCAATTTTCAGACGGCCTTTGGATTTATTGTTTTGCCCAAGATGCCACGACATCTGCGAACATGGCGGCAACGTCGAAATCTTTTTGCTTCATGATTTCTTGGAAGCCGGTCGGGCTGGTTACGTTGACTTCGGTCAGGTTGCTGCCGATGACATCCAAACCAGCAAGCAAAATACCGCGGTGCTTCAATTCAGGCGCAAGGGTTTCTGCAATCTCACGGTCGCGCTCGCTCAACTCCTGCGCCACGCCGCGGCCACCGGCAGCCAAGTTGCCGCGTGTTTCGCCATTTTGCGGAATGCGCGCCAAAGCATACGGAACAACTTCCCCGCCGATAATCAGAATGCGCTTGTCGCCATGTACGATTTCAGGAATATAACGTTGCGCCATGATGGTGCGTGAATCAAGCTGCATCAGGGTTTCCAAAATACTGCCGATATTGGGATCGGATTCGGTCAGGCGGAAAATGCCCATACCACCCATGCCGTCCAAAGGTTTGATGATGATGTCGCCGTGTTCTTTCAAAAAGGCACGGACATCGGCGGAACGTGTGGTAACCAAAGTCGGCGCGGTAAACTGGCTAAAATTCAAAATCGCCAATTTTTCATTGAAATCGCGCATTGCTTGCCCGCTGTTAAACACTTTCGCGCCCTGCTGCTGCGCCAACGTCAAAAACTGGGTCGCATACAGATATTGCATATCAAACGGCGGATCAGTGCGCATAATGACCGCATCGAAATCTTTTAAGGCCGTCTGAACTTTTGCCTCTGCTTTAAACCATTCATGATCGTCATCGTTCTTCGCGCCGACAAACTCAAATGCCGCTGCCTGAGCCACCACCAAGCCTTCACGGACGGACAATTCTCCGCTCAAGGTATGAAAAAGCTGCCAACCGCGCTTTGCCATTTCACGCATCATGGCGTAAGTAGTGTCTTTATAGGTTTTAAAACTTGCCATCGGATCGGCGATAAACAGGACTTTCATCAAAATTTCCTTGTAAACAGACAATATAATCATACCTTGTATTCTGCCTGCCTGAAAAGGTGGCAAAATATAGAAAAGGCCGTCTGAATTCTATTTTCAGACGGCCTAAGACTTTTAGGCAGCTGCCAAATGCAAGAGTTCGGCGGCATGGCTGCGTGTGGTATCGGTAATGATTTCGCCACCCAGCATACGCGCGATTTCCTCAATGCGCTGATGATGGTTCAAGACGCTGATTTCGCTGACGGTTTGTTCGCCTTCGCTATGCTTGCGCACCTGCCAATGGTTTTCACCGCAAGAGGCAACTTGAGGAAGATGGGTTACCGCCAAGACTTGATGTTTTTTACCTAAGGCACGCAAAGCTTTACCGACCATTTCAGCGACGCCGCCACCAATACCGGTATCCACTTCGTCAAAAATTAATGTCGGCACTTGCGTGTATTGGCTGGCAACCACTTGCAAAGCCAAGCTGATACGCGCCAATTCGCCGCCGGAAGCTACTTTGTTCAAAGGTCGGGATGGATTGCCTTTATTCGCCGCCACTTGGAATTGCACCTGCTCCAGACCATGTGCGGTCGGCGAAGAAGGTAACAAGACGATGTCAAAACGTGCGCCTTTCATGGCCAAATGCTGCATATGCTCGGTGGTCTCTTCGCCCAAACGGCCAGCAGCCTGATGGCGCATGGCGGAGAGAATATGCGCGGCTTCGTGGTATTCGGCAAGATTGCGTGCGACTGTATTTTCTAAGACTTCCAAATCGGCAGCCGCTTGCAGGTTTTGCAGGCGCTCGTCGATTTCTGCCAACTTTTGCGGCAACTCTTCCGGCTCAATGCGGTATTTGCGCGCCATGCTCATCAATTCGCCCATACGGCTTTCTTGTACGGCCAATTCATTAGGATCGATATCGCTGCGACCGGCCACATCGCGCATATTGGCACTGATTTCCCCCAACTCAGCTTCAATACTTGCCAACATATTCAAGCTCTCGGCAAAGCGCGGTTCAATGTTTTGCAGATTGCCCAGCAGTTTTTGGCATTGGTAGATTTGACGTTGGATGCCGTTGTCCCCGTCTATACTGTCGCCTACTTGTTCGGCGGTTTGCAGCAACTCGGCCGAATGCACCAGGTTGTCGTGGCTTTGGCTTAAGGTTTCCCATTCATTGGGTTTAAGCTCCAATTGGTTCAATTCATTGAACTGCCATTCCAAACGCTCGCGTTCGATGGCCATGGTTTCTGCCTGCTCTTGCGCTTCTTGTAATGCCTTTTTCGCATTGACCCAATTCTGATAAAGCTGCTTGACTGTTTCTGCCTGCTCTTTGCTGCCGGCAAACGCATCCAACAGCTCACGCTGTGCGGACTCTTGATTCAATGAGTGATGGGCATTTTGGCCGTGAATATCGATTAACTGCTCGCCGATGGCTTTCAGTTGCGCCAATGTTGCAGCCTGATTATTGATATAACTGCGGCTTTTACCCTTGGCATCGATAATACGGCGGATGCTGAGCTCTTCCGCATCTTCTTCCAAAAGGCCTTGCTCCTGCAGCTGCGCTTTCAGTTCGGGCAAACCGCTGATGTCGAACAAAGCCGACAACTGCGCTTCTTTGGCGCCGCTGCGCACTTGGCTGTAATCGGCCTTATCGCCCAACAATAGGCCAATCGCATCCAGAGTAATCGATTTGCCTGCACCGGTCTCGCCCGTCAATACGGTAAAGCCGTTTTGAAAATCAAGATTCAGGTTTTCAACAATGACAAAATCACGCAAAGAAAGTGCCAACAGCATTGTAGTATTCCTTAGTAAATTATCCGCACCTATGCGGAATAGCTTTAGATAAGCTGATTATAACTAAGATTTTTTATAGTTTGAATCAGATTTTTCTTATAATTTATCTAAGATATTTATTTTAAACAAATTATTTTTTAAGCAGGCAATAAAAAGGCCGTCTGGATATTGCCACATGTTCAGACGGCCTAAATTTATTTTACTCTGCCAGCTCTACTTGTTCATGCCCCATCAATTCCTGCCCCACTCCGGCAAGCAGGTTCAGATAACGCTCATACTGCTTGAGCATATCGGCAATCAATTCTTTTTGCGTCATATATTGCACATCGTATCCATCGCGCCCATCCGAGAAATACGTCAACGGTATGAACGCTGCCGCATATTTGAAATGAGGTAGGCTGTCTTCACGAATCAACTGGTCGGTAATTTCCTGCTTTACGGATTTAATCCCATAGACAAAATCCCTTACCGTCCCTTTATGTACCACCAGCTCCACCGACGTCTCATCCTGTTGCAACAGGCAACGGATTTCTACGTCCATATTGTATTTTTCGGTCAATTCGTCTTTCAATTCCTGCATTGCCGGAAGCGCCGTATTTTTCATAAATTTGATGATATCGACTTCCTGCGTCTGATTCATCATTTGGCCAAGGCGTTCCCTCCAATGATCGCCCGACCAGAAAATACTGCCCGGATTGACGGCGGTTGCAAAACATTTGGCATCGTTGTTCAGGGCTTTCCACAAAGAAACCATCATAAAAATCATCAACACAGCAAACGGCAGAGACGCAATCAGAGTCATGGTTTGCAAGATGGGCAAACCGCCGGCACCCAGCAACACAATGGCCACAGCCGAAATCCATACGCCCCACATAACATCATGATGTTATACAACAATAAAGGCCGTCTGAAACACGATTGTTTCAGACGGCCTTTACATTCAAATCAGTTAATCAGTCTGCTTCCTGATTCAACTGCTTCTTCAGCCTCCTCATCGCCTGTCGGCGGCGTTTCCATCAAATCAGGCAACACCAGCTCGCCCAATTCAGTCAGCGGCGGCAATTCTTCCAAACTTTCCAAACGCAAATCGCTTAAGAATGTTGCCGTTGTCGCCCACAAAGCCGGACGGCCGACAGAATCACGGTGGCCGATGACTTCAATCCAGCCTCTATCCTGCAAGGTTTGCATGACATTTTGCGACACCGCCACGCCGCGTATGCCTTCGATATCGCCACGCGTTACCGGTTGCTGATAGGCAATAATCGCCAGCGTTTCCATCACGGCGCGGGAATAACGCGGCGCGCGCTGCTCTTGCAGGCTGCCCAGTCGTTCAAATGCGGCTTGGGCGATTTGGAAGCGCCAGCCCTCATGGGTATGCACCAGTTGCAAAGCCCTGCCCTGCCAACGGGCCTTCAGTTGCGCCAATACGTCAATCAGCTTGTCTTGCGACAACGGCGGCACGCACAATTCGCGCATGGCTTTTTCGTTTAGGGGTTCGATTTGCGTCAACAGCGCCGCTTCAATCAGCGCATCGGGAGAAAGTTTTTCAGTCATAATAAAATCAATGTTCAGACGGCATAAACAGCCAAAGGCCGTCTGAAAGACAATATGGTCAACGGTTTGTTACGCGCTCAAATGCGCTTTCAGTTTTTCTTCGTCCAAAAACCAATGGCAGATTTCGGTATCGCCATCCAGCAAAACAGGCACCAGCTCATTGTACTTTTCTTCTAAAACCGGATCTTCATCAACATCGACAATATCCAGCTCAAATCCAAACTGCTCCTGATAAGGCTTTAATTGTTCGCGCATTTTGTGGCACAGGCTGCAATATTCCCGAAACATCAAGGTCAGTTTCATGGCGGTTACTCTCGGAGGGACAAAAGCGGCCATTGTATAGCAAAATGCCTCCAAACCATACAGGCATGACAAAGGCCGTCTGAACAGGCGCGAAACGAAATCAAGGATTTCTGTCACGCCTTCAGACGGCCTTTGTGTATATTCTAAAATTAAGACTGAACGTTGATTCCGGCAGTCACGGTATTTTGGGCACTGCTTGCAGTCAAAAATGACGCTGCCAATTCGCCGCAACAACCGCAACAAGTCGCTACACCTAATTGAGCCTGCAAATCGCTCATGGTGGTTGCACCGGCGGCGATGGTCTCTTTGATGTCGTGGTCAGTAATGGCATTGCAGATGCATACGAACATGATGTGCTCCAATTATTTTGTTACCCTCTGTAATTGAGAGTAGGATTTATTCTTAAACGTAAATATAAATAAAAACGGTTTGCATTGCAATATTGACACAGCCCTTTTACTTTGAAATTTTTCTATGAAATTTTATATTTTGATTGATATTTTATAATTCTGAAGTTTGATAAGCTTTCAGACGGCCTTAATAACAAAAAGCGGCATCTTCGAGATGCCGCCTTTATTTATGAACGGGAATGGTGTTCATCGACCATGTTTTTCAAACGGATATTGGCAACATGGGTATAAATCTGCGTGGTGTTGATATCGGAATGTCCCAACATCATCTGGACTGAGCGCAAATCGACGCCGTGATTGACCAAATGCGTGGCAAAAGCATGGCGCAAACCGTGCGGGCTGAGCGAAGCAATACCGGCCGCTTCGGCATATTCTTTGACTATCATCCATGCAAGCTGACGGCTGATGCCGCTGCGTTTTTGGCTGACAAACACTTCGTCGCAGATTTTGTTTTTCAGCAACAACGGGCGTGATTCGTTGCAATAGCGTTCTACCCAATATGCCGCCTCCTGTCCCAATGGAACCAGACGCAATTTGTCTCCCTTGCCTATGGTACGGATACTGCCGCGATGTAAATCGATATCGCTGAGCGTCAATTTGACGGCTTCGGTCACGCGCAAGCCTGTTGCATACATGACTTCGAGCAAGGCTTTGTCGCGCAGTCCGTGCGGCGTTTCCACATCCGGCGCAGCCAGCAGCGCATCGATTTGGGCTTCGGTAATCAGCATGGGCAGTTTGCGTTCCGATTTCGGCGCTTTGAGAAAACGGGTGGGATTGTCTGCTCTTTGGCCCGTTTCTTCCAGCCAGCCGTACATGCGCTTGCAAGCCGACAAGGCCCGTGCTTGGGACGTGCTTTTTTCCCCCTCCGCATACACGGCATCAGACAGGGCAAATTCATCGGCACTCAACCAATCCTGCCCGTCCTCGGCCAAACGCGCCGCAACTTTAACCAAATCACGGCGGTAACTTTGCAGCGTATTGTGGCTGAGCCTGTCTTGCAGCCAAAGGGATTCAAGCAGCTTGTCTATTAAATCGTCCATATTCATCAAACTGTATTGAAAGGCCGTCTGAACGGCATGACTTTACATCCGTTCAGACGGCCTTAGGTTTTCAAGGTTCTATTAAGAAGCTTGAGAGATTGTATCCAGCACTTCCTGCGCGTGTCCGGCCACTTTGACTTTGCGCCACTCATGGGCGATTTCGCCGTTTTCGTCCAGCACAAATGTGCTGCGCTCGATGCCGAGGGATTCTTTGCCGTAAAGCTTTTTCAGCTTGATCACGTCAAACAGTTTGCAGACGGTTTCTTCTTTGTCGCTCAACAGTTCAAACTGGAAGCCTTGTTTGGCGCAAAAATTCTGATGCGATTTGACACCGTCGCGCGAAATGCCGACAACGGTATAGCCCAATGCTTTGAATTGCTCCAATCGAGCATTGAAATCTAAGCCTTCGGTGGTACAGCCGGGCGTGCTGTCTTTAGGATAAAAATAGACAACCAACGGCAAATGTTCGGCGGAGTTAAAATCGCTGCCGGAAGAAGATGGGAGTGTGAATTGATATTTTGACATATTATTCCTTTCAGACGGCCTAAACCTAGCCTGCGTTTATTTTTCGCTTAAATTCAAATAACTGCGCGTACCTTGAAAATCTTCCAATGCGCGCAACAAAAGCTGGAAGTGGTCGTCATTGCCAGCCAAATCCAACTCATCGGCATTGACGGTCAGCAAAGGTGCGCTTTGATACAAATGGAAGAAATGGCTGTATTCGTCATGCACCCGTCCCAAATAGCCTTCGGGAAACAAGCTGATAATGCCTTCGTGACGTTTTTGCAGGCGTTTGCGGTTGTTTTCGACGGCGGTTTGCAGATAAATCACCACATCAGGTTCCGCGTATTGCGGCAGAATGCGTTGCTTCATATCGGCAAAAAGCTGCTGCTCGTCATCATTCAAAACGATAGGCGTAAAAATACGGTCTTTTTCCGGCAGAAAATCAGCCACAACCATTCCGCCTTGCGCGCATTGTTCTTCAATAATATTCACGCTTTCAGCGCGGCGCGTCAGGAAGAAAAGTTCGGCAGCCAAGCCATTATTGGAAACATTGCTATAAAACTTCATGAGAAACGGATTGTGATCCGGGTTCTCCGACAACAGCAACGCGCTGAAATGCTCTGCCAAGCGGCGGCTCAAAGCGGTCTTGCCGCTACCGATGGCGCCTTCGACAACAATATAACGAGGATTCATAGTAACTCTTTGTAATGTGTTTCCCAACAATATTTTATAGCAAAAAAGGCGTGTCCAACACGCCCTTTCTTGTTTTCGTCCGTTTTTCAGACGGCCTTTATTCTTTCAGCAGGCGAATACCCTGCCCGCCCAAAGCCTGAGCCAAATCAGCCGCACGGCCATGCTCGCCCAACTCGAAATCCGGAAGGATTTCAGCCAACGGCAACATAACGAAACTACGTTCATGCGCGCGCGGATGCGGCAAGGTCAGATGCGGGTCATCGCTACGAATACCGTCAAAATCGATAATGTCCAAATCCAAGGCGCGCGGCGCATTACGGAAGGTACGTTCGCGCCCAAATTCGGCCTCGATGCGGTTTAACTCTGCCAACAGCGCTACGCCGTCCAATGAAGTTCTCACAGCACACACGGCGTTCACAAAATCAGGCTGATCATCATAGCCGACCGGCGCAGTCAGATACAGGGAAGAAGCCTTTTCGAGCCGGATATGCGGATGCGCGGCCAATTCGGCCAAAGCAGCGCGAACCTGTTCGGCCGGATTGGCAAGATTGCTGCCCAAAGCGATAACGGCAAAATGCGGATACATTTCAGACGGCCTCTTTTAAAACGGCAGCGTTTTGGTTTTGGCTAGGAAAACAATCGTGGCAACACACGACATGGACAAAACGTAGACAATATAGAATTTCGGCGAACGCGGACGCGAACGCATCATAATCATGCCCAACACAATATAAACCAGCAACAGCAGGATTTTCATGCCGAGCCACGGCGCATTGAACGGCGAAAAATGGGTAATCTTCATCAGCCACAAGCCGGTAAACAGCAACATGGTGTCGTTCAAATGCGGCATGGCTTTCCAAATGCCTGCCAACGGCTTCTCAGGATGACGCCAGAGCAGGAAAAAACGAATGTTGAACAACAGGATGGTGATGGCAACGAAAATCTGATGGCTGTATTTTACAAACAGATATTGCATGGCAGTTTCTTATGTTGAGAGTTGAAAAACAAAGCAGCTATTTTACCGCAAACATCTATTTCTGACGCAACTTTTCAATTGCCAGCAGATAGGGCGGCGCATTACGGCGGTTGACAAAGCCATAGCGTAACACGGCAAAAGCTTCCTGCGGCAAAGTTTCCGCCCATTGCACAATCGCTTCAGCCTCTATTCGGCCGGCTTCATGTCCCGGATACAATACCGCCACGGCAAGCCCGCCCTCTTTCAACAAACCCAAAGTATCCGTCAGCGCACGGATACTGCTTGCCGCTTCAGTTGTACAGCTTTTATCGCCACCCGGCAGCCAACCGAAATTAAATACTGCGGCATCTAAAGGCTCGTCGATATAAGATAAAAGGTTTTCATGGCCGTCATGTATCAGGGCTACCCGACCATCTACGCCGTTTTCTTTCAGACGGCCTTGGGTCTGCATTAATGCTTTAGATTGCACATCAAACGCCCATACCCTACCCGTCTCGCCAACCAACTGTGCCAACAGCAAAGTATCATGCCCGTTTCCGGCCGTCGCATCCAAAGCGCGGCCACCTAATTTTAAGGCTTGTCGTAACAGGGAGTGTGCAAAGGGAAGAATGTTTTCAAGCAGCATGATAAAGGTCGTCTGAAAATAAAAATACCCTACCGCGAAAGCGGTAAGGTATTGAAAAACAGGAATGCGTTACATCATTTATTCGGCAGGTTGTTGCACAGTCTCAACTTGAACCGGAGCAGCTGCGGCAGCAGCTTGAGGTTGTTTGTTTTCGTGTTGCAGGCTGACTGCGCGTGCAGGAACGATTGTTGAGATAGCGTGTTTGTAAACCATTTGAGTCACGGAAGTATTACGCAGCAGAACAACGTACTGGTCGAATGATTCCACTTGACCTTGCAGCTTGATGCCGTTTACCAAGTAGATTGAAACCGGAACGTGCTCTTTACGCAACGCATTCAAAAAAGGATCTTGTAACATTTGTCCTTTAGCTGTCATATTCTTGAGCTCCATTATTATGATTGTAAAGACGCCAAAATCGGCGTTTGATGGGATTGTAGCCCCGAATAGGATAAATTACCAACTATTTTTTTCTATCACACCGTTTAGGAATCCAGTAATAAGGGAACTTCCCGTCAAACCGACTGTTTCATTTCCATATTCACAACAATCCCAAATCCAAATTTAATGTTTTTTTTAAATTCGGCAAGCCCTATCGAAAATATGCCATAAAGCTCTAACAAGCTGTTTTTCATTATAAAAAGGCCGTCTGAAATTGTTCAGACGGCCTTTGTGCTTATTTGCTAAATTGTTTTTTCACGCTGACTTTGGTTTTCTTCTTGAAGCGGTTTTTCTCTTCCTTGCGGCCTTCGCGTTTCTCAATACGGTTGCTCAAGCTGACACGGCGCAGCGGTTTTTTCTTCGGTTTGTCTTCCGCATTTTCATACGGGTTTTCCGAAACATTGTATTGAATTCTGAGCGGCGTACCTTGCAGATTGAAGGCTTTGCGGAATGTTTGGGTCAGATAGCGTGTGTAGCTGTCTGAAATCGCGTGCAGCGAATTACCGTGAACCACAATCACCGGCGGATTCATGCCGCCTTGGTGGGCATAACGCATTTTCGGACGCACCAAACCAGCACGCGGCGGCTGTTGACGCTCAATCGCGCTTTGCAATACGCGTGTAATTTTCGGCGTCGGCATCTTAATCATCGCCGCATTATAGGCAGCCTGAATGCTTTCAAACAAACCGTCTATACCGCGCTCTTTCAACGCAGAAATAAAGTGAAACTTAGCAAAATCAAGGAAATACAGTTTGCGGTTGATATCGCGTTTCACTTGCTCGCGGCGCTCTTCGCTGATACCGTCCCATTTATTGACCGCCACCACCAAAGCACGGCCTGCTTCCAAAGCAAAACCTGCAATCGTCGCATCTTGGTCGGCGATATCTTGTTGAGCGTCCAATACCAAGACAGCAACGTTTGCCGCTTCAACCGCCTGCATGGCTTTGATAACGGAGAACTTTTCCACCGCTTCATCCACTTTGCCGCGACGGCGTACACCTGCGGTATCGATGATGGTAAACGGTTTGCCTTCACGTTCAAAATCAATATGGATACTGTCGCGCGTCGTGCCTGCCATATCGAAGGCAATCACGCGCTCTTCGCCGAGAATGGCGTTTACCAAGGTCGATTTACCGACATTCGGACGGCCGATAACGGCAAAAACAGGATGTTTGGCTTCTTCCTCTTCTTTTTCAGGCTCAGGGAAGGTTTCCAAAATATCTTCAATCAGATAATATACGCCATCGCCGTGCGCACCTGAAATAACATAAGGGTCGCCCAGGGCAAGTTCGTAGAACTCGGCGGCAAGCACGACCCTATTGCCACCCTCGCCTTTATTCACAGCCAAATAAACAGGACGCGGACTTTGGCGCAAACGGTCGGCAATAATTTTATCTTGCGGCGTCAAACCGGTACGGCCGTCCACCAAAAACACAACCGCATCGGCTTCATCGACAGCCTGCAAGGTTTGTTTTGCCATTTCGTGCAAAATACCGCTGTCCACAACCGGCTCAAAACCGCCGGTATCGATGACCAAATAAGGTTTGCTGCCGACTTTGCCATGACCGTAATGGCGGTCACGCGTCAGGCCGGGCAAGTCATGCACAAGCGCGTCTTTGGTGCGTGTCAAACGGTTGAATAAAGTAGATTTGCCAACATTGGGGCGGCCGACAAGCGCGATGGTTGGTTTCATAATTGAGTCTTTCTGTGTCAAGTGCCGCCTAAAAACGGGAGCGGAACACAAGCAGGTGTTTTAAAAACACGGTTGATAAGGATAAGTGTAGGCCGTCTGAAAAGTCATTGCAACTTCAGACGGCCTTGATTTCAAACAAACTTATTTCAAGCTGTCGATTTTCATTTGCAGCAATTCGCGGCCTACTGCGGTTTGCGGCATTTTGCTCAAAGCAGCTTCGTAACTTTGTACGGCTTCTTTGGTTTTATTTTGAGCAACGTAAACATCGCCTTTGGTTTCCAACATCAAAGGCTCGAAATCAGCCTCAACCTGAGTATTCAGGGCATTGATGGCGGCATCGTATTTTTTTTGCTGCAATAGGGTAACGCCCAAACGCTGCGCTGCCAAAGCTTGAACCAGCGGTGCGTTTTGATTTTTCAGCACCCAATTCAAATGACCTTCCGCCACATCATAACGGCCGGCATCAAACTCGGTTGCCGCTACCATCAAAGTGGCTTGGGCTGTCGAAATAGAATCAGGATAGTTTTTTTGCAATTCGGCCAAATCGGCGTTGATGGCTTTTTGGTCGTTTTTTTGCTGTGCCTTTTCCACCATTTGCGCCAATACGGCGGCAGCTTCCTGATCTTTTGAAGCTTTTTGGCCTTGGTAAATGGTGTAACCCAAATACCCCAAAGACGCCACGATCAGCAAGGTAAAAATCCAACGGCCGATGCTTTTCCAAAAATATTTAAAGTTGTCTAACTCTTGTTGTTCTTCCAAATGGGCTGCCATTTATGCGTTCTTCCATTGTTGTAAAGTGTCTGTCAAATCAGCGGCGGCAACGGTTTGTTGTTCGTGTTTGCCCTGCATATCTTTCAGGGTAACCGTACCGTTTGCCAGCTCATCCTGAGCCACAATCAGGGCAAAGCGTGCGCCACTGTTGTCTGCTTTTTTCATTTGCGCTTTCAGGCTCTGATAGCCGGAATGCTGCATCACATTGAAACCTTGAGCGCGCAAGGCTTGCGCGTATTTCATCACCTGCAAATCCGCACCTTCGCCTTGGTGCATTGCATAGACATCAGGCGCAGCGTTCACTTCCAGCGAGCCGTATTCGCTCACCAAAAGCAGCAGGCGCTCAATACCCATCGCAAAGCCGATAGACGGCGCAGGCTTACCGCCAAGCTCTTCAATCAAACCATCGTAACGGCCGCCACCGCACACAGTCGCCTGCGCGCCGAGTTTGTCGGTCGTCCACTCAAAAACCGTCTGATTGTAGTAATCCAAACCACGGACCAAGCGCGGATTTTCAATATATTGAATACCCAAACCGTCCAACATCGCCTTGAAGCGTGCATAGTGGTTTTGCGAAGCCTCGCCCAAATAATCCACCAGACGCGGCGCCGCGTTGCAGATTTCCTGCAAATCAGGATTTTTCGTATCCAAAACGCGCAAAGGATTGGTTTTCAGACGGCGTTTGCTGTCTTCATCCAGTTGCGCCTCATAGCGGGTCAAATATTCAACCAATGCCGCACGGTGTGCCGCGCGTTCCTCACGGTTGCCCAAACTGTTGATTTCCAAAGTCAAGTATTCGCGAATACCCAATTTTTCCCACAAATCGGCAGACATCGCGATGATTTCCGCATCAATATCCGGCCCTTCAAAACCCAAAGCCTCGATACCAACCTGATGGAACTGACGATAACGGCCTTTTTGCGGACGCTCGCGGCGGAACATCGGCCCCATATACCACAGCTTTTGCGGGCTGTTGTACAGAAGGTTGTGTTCGACCACCGCACGCAGACAAGAAGCCGTACCTTCAGGACGCAAGCTCAAACTCAAAGAATCGTTTGAATCGGAGAAGGTGTACATTTCCTTACCGACCACATCGGTTTCTTCGCCGATGGAACGGACAAACAAACCGGTTTGCTCGACAATCGGCGTGCGGATTTGCTGATAACCGTAAGCGCGTGTCCAACGGCCGACCGTATCTTCAAACGCCTGCCAAAACGCAGCCGTCAGTTTGAAATCTTTTTGTTCGACAGGTAAAAGGTCGTTCATACCTTTTACAGATTGAATTTTTTGTGCCATTTCAATATGGGATAAGCGAAAATCAAATAGTTGGGCATTATAGCTGATTTTTAAGGGTTTGTGAGGTTGGGAACAAATCAAAAGGCCGTCTGAAAATCGGTTTTCGCATTCAGACGGCCTTCGGTTTTAAACAGGTTTACCTTGCTGTTACCGTTTTGGTGGCGGCGATTTTTTCATCGGCATAGTGCACCACATCTTTGATGACTTGTTTTTGTACGGCGGAAATCAGGGTTTGCATATAGCCATAGTCGGGCTTGCCGTTTTTAGATGGCAGGAAAACAGTATCTGTTTGAATTTTCTTATTGCTGATACTGTCTCCCCAAGAATATTTATGACCTAAATTCCGTTCAATACAGGAAATGATGCACAATTGATTTAGCTTGCTGGCTTCTTCCTTTTCCTTCAAATATAAACATAAATTATGACTGTCGTTAGAATAAAAATCTTCTGCCTGATAGGTAACAACAAATGTCTTTCCACCAATAAAAATACAGTTACCCTTATCTATCAGATTTTCTCTGTGGGAAATATAAGAGCTAACTGCGTTATTTTCTCGGCTTGCTGACAAATAAGGCGTATTACCACTGTTTGGTGTTACATCGCGAGAAAGGATATTGTTTGTATTTTTCACCGTAAATAAATCCACAACCTTATATTCGATGAACGTGATTTCTCTATTTTCCAACGCTGCTAATGCTCGCTCTTCTTCCGTCGTCAGCGTGTAGTCTTTCAGCCCTGCGGCTGAAAGGTAGGCTTCCAGCTCGGCGGAACGCCGAGCTTCCAGCTCGGCGGAACGCCGAGCTTCCAGCTCGGCCACGAAATTTTCAATAAAGTCAAGATTTATTTGACCATTTTTGATGGGAAGATGAACTTTTGTAGAACGCATCTCCTTTCTGTTAAATTTCACTCCGTAATCATATTTTTTGGTTGTCGCAATTCTGCTTGCCGTAATGATTATATGTGCAATTGCCCTGTTGAATCTTGCCATTATAGGCTTGGGGACAAAATGTTGAATATGCGAATAACCGATAAAGGCCTTCTCTTGATAAAACATTGTATCCGCACCAATCGTTGTATCAGAACAAGTTATCGTATTTCCTATATTATTTGCCGGCAGCTTGGAAAATCCCATTACTCCATTATCCACGGAAGAATTTGAAACCAAAGGTACAGTACCATTTACTGAAATAATTTCTTCATTACTCAGCCGATAATATTTTGTCGGATTGATTTCAAATAAATCTCCTAGTTTAAACTCTCCCCACTCAACTTCATTCAGCATCTCAGTCAAGTGGATATCTACTTTCCCAGAGTATCATCTTCCTTATTTTGGCGTTTTAACAGATTGGAAACTTCCCAGGCGAGATAGTCACTGACGGTTTTTTTGAAATCATCAAGCGTCGGCTTTGTGTCAATTGGAGCAGATTGGTTCCAGTCCGCTCCATTTTTCGGATTGATCGTGCCTTCGTAATACTCTTTCTCGCTGAAAATATTGAGTTTCTTCTTACCGAAGCGGACTAAATTTACCAATTCCGCATAACGACCTCGTGCATTGCCAGTATCTTTGAGATTATTGCTGGCTTTTTTGCGGTTGGTACGGGTATAACCGTCATTTGAAAAATCGATAAATTTAACAGTTTCGTCTTTCTCATGCGGTTCGCCTACTTTGAAAACATAAATATTGGTTTGCACGCTGGATTTACCAATAAATAAATCAAGAGGCATTTTTATGCTAGCAAGCAGAGTATTGTTTTGCAGAATCCGCCTGTTAATTTCTCGGGCTTTTCCTGAACCTGCGGAATTTTGAATAATGATGGCGGCGTAGCCTTTTTCCATCATGTTCAATGCACGTTCAACAAAGTTCATGCCGTTGCCGTTGGCAGAATACGGAGGATTAAGGATAAAGGCATCAGCGGGGAATTTATGGTCGGTTTTACCGAAGCCGTATTTGCCGTCAAAATCGGTCAGTGAGTCTTTGTTTAAGATATTGGAGCTGCCGTCGCCCATCAGAATCATATTCAAAATGGCAAGCATATAGACGCTGGAAAGCAACTCCAAACCCAAAAGCTGTTCAGCTTTGATTTGGGCTTCTTTTTCTCGTAGTTCTTGTGGGGAATCTATGCTGTTTTTAGCATCTATCAGCATTTCATTCATGGCAGCAACCAACAACCCGGCTGAACCTGTGGCGAAGTCCCAAACATAGGAATCTTTATTAACGCGTGCAAGTTTGGCAAGTAATGTGGCGACATAAGACGGGGTCAGCACCACGTCGTTGAGCTTATCTTGAGTAAAGCCCAGCCATGAGTACATTTCGTTAAAGAGCTTACCGGTAAAATCGGTAGTCAGCCCGATTTTGTAGTAGATGCCCAAGTCATCGACAATTTTGGTAAAGACACGTTTTAATTGGGTTTCGCCGCTGTGAACTTTGTTGATGTTTTCGGTCAGAAGGGTATTGGATAATGTGCGTAAAATCATCTCTTTCTTTTCTTTGGGTAGTGCTTTTTCTTCCAAGAAAGACTCGATTTTACGCACAAGAATGTCGCCGTCGCGCCAGCCGCGTTCGTTTGATGATTTGAGGTCGGATTTTTCCAGCGGCGCAACTTTTCCGGGTATGCCGATGGTAGCGATGATGGCGGCAGCAACGAGATAGACACGGTCGTTTTCGCCTAGGCCTTTTTCGTTTTGGTAGATGTCGTTGTTGAGCTTGGTCAGGCTGGCATCAATTTCTTTTTCACGCTTTTCTTTGAGCTTGTCCAATTCTTCGGGCGTTAGCGAGAGTTCTTCGACTTGGCTGATGAAATCTTCAAAGTGTTCTGCCGCCAAAAATGAGAAGTCGTCAAAATCGCCGACGCGCTGCCCTATGCCTAAATTGTTTTTAGACACATAATACACGCCGATTTCATGACGAATTTCTCCCTGCTCGTCTTTGTAGCCCGTCATACCGACAGCGATGATATCAGTGTAACTAGTATGGTGCAGTACGGCATTGGCGTAATGTACCGCGCCGTTTACGGCATAGCCGTTGATGTTTTTGAAAATTGGCTCGTTTTTAGCGTTGCGGTTTTCGACATTACCGTCAGCATCGAGTTTTTCCAGTTTGTCTTTATGACCTTTATATTCGATAAGTACGGGGTAGTAACGCCCGTTTTTACTACTTTGTAGCAATAGCTTCACATCGGGACGGTTTCCGCCAATGCCGCCATTTTTGGAATAATAGTCGTCTAGGGCTTTGTCGATTTCAGTATTTAGACTTGCTTGTTCAAGTCTGTAATCGAGCTTGTAGGATTTCAGCCAGCCGTTGGCAAGGTCAGCGATATTGGGTTCAATGGATTTGTTGGATTTTTTGCTTGCTTGGGTCATTGGTTTTATCCGACATATGAAATGTGTAAACAACCGCTATGATAATATACTCGCCCCTTTCATGCTTGATTTATTCCTACTAAAGTCGTTTGAAAACCATCCTCAAAATTTTCAAACAACCTTTAACTTGAATAGTTAATCTGTTTGCAATATCAAATCCGGAAAAGATGTCGTTCCTATTCTTCCTGAGAAAATACAGTTTTCCTACTCTACAACAGGTTGTCCTTTATAAAAGATAGATTTCCATCTACAACGAAAATCATGATAAAAAGTGCAATATCGCGTCAATAGCAATCAAAAGGCCGTCTGAAAAAATCCTAAAAACCGAGTACAATCCGCCGCATGAAAAAACGTACCAATCCCCTCCCCCTTTTAGACGGTGTCAAACCCAGCTACTTGGTTTTGCCGCATGAAAAGCAGTTTTACGGCTTACCGCTGCTGCATTTTTTATGCGCTCATTTTCCCTTTGTCGGCGAAGAAAACTGGCGGCGGCGGCTGAACAGCGGTTTTGTGGTGGGCGCGGATGGCGTACCGTTTGATGAGAATACCTTGTTCGAGCCCGGCAAGACGATGTTTTATTACCGTGAAACCAGCCGTGAGAGCGAGCCGCGTATTCCGTTTGAAGAAAAGATTTTGCATATTGATGAGCATTTGATTGTGGTGGACAAACCGCATTTTCTACCCGTCATCCCCAGCGGCAGGTTTTTGCGGGAGACCCTGCTCACGCGCCTGCGTTTGCGGCCTGAATTGCAGCATTTGAATGTTGAAGACATTACGCCGATTCATCGCTTGGACAAAGATACGGCAGGCGTTATGTTGCTTTCGCTCAATCCTGCCACGCGTCGTGATTATCAGACCATGTTCCAAGAAAAAACCGTCCGAAAAACCTATGAAGCGGTGGCGCCGACGCGGACGGATTTGGACTATCCGCTGGATATTTCATCCCGAATGGAACGCGGCGAAAAATTCTTTCTTACCCGGGAAACGGAAGGCGAACCCAACGCCCACACGACCATCGAACTTATCGAAAACCGCGGCGCGTTCAGCCTCTACCGCCTCACACCGCACACCGGAAAAAAACACCAGCTCCGCGTGCATATGATGAGTTTGGATATGCCGCTGATGAACGATGCGCTTTACCCTACCCCATTGGCGGCCGGTGACGAAGACTACGACAAACCTTTAAAACTTTTGGCCAAAAGAATAGAGTTCACCGATCCTGTCAGCGGAGAAATCCGCGTATTTGAAAGCGGCTTTACGCTTTAAGTTGTCCAATCCAATGAAAAAGGCCGTCTGAAATTGTTCAGACGGCCTTTTTGTCACGGAATCATTTGATTAGTGATGAATGCAGCTGCACTCTTTGTTCATATCAATCACCATACGGCCGGTAATTTTACCTTCACGCATTTCTTGGAAGATGGCAGGCGCTTCATCCAAAGCACGCAATTCGACTTTAGGCACAACCAAGCCTTCTGCGCCGAATTGGAAGGCTTCTTCCAAATCTTTGCGGGTACCGACCAGAGAGCCGACCACTTCGATACCGTCCAATACCAAACGTGGGATAGACAAATCCATAGACTCAGGTGGCAAGCCAACTGCAACGATACGGCCGCCGGCGCGGACGCAGTTAACGCCTGAATTGAAGGCAGCAGCGGATACGGCTGTTACAACGGCTGCATGTGCGCCGCCGGTTTTCTCTTGGATGACTTGAGCCGCATCTTCTTTGGCGGCATTGATCACCAAATCAGCGCCGGTTTCTTTGGCAAAGGCCAGTTTATCGTCGTTGACGTCAATGGCAACAACGTGCGCGCCAAACACTTTTTTCGCGTATTGAACCGCCAAGTTGCCCAAACCGCCTGCGCCGTAAATCGCAATCCATTGACCCGGACGAACGCCGGAAACTTTAATCGCTTTATAAGTGGTCACACCGGCACAAGTAATGCTCGAAGCTTGCGCAGGATCCAAGCCTTCAGGGACTTTGACCGCGTAATCGGCACTCACGATACAGTGTGTCGCCATACCGCCGTCGGCAGTATAGCCTGCGTTCAATACGGAGCGGCACAAGGTTTCGCGACCGGTATTACAGTATTCGCAAGAACCGCAGCTTTGGAACAGCCATGCAATGCTGACACGGTCGCCAACTTTCAGATTTTTCACACCGTCGGCAACTTCTTTAACCAAACCGATGCCTTCGTGTCCCAACACGCGACCCGGTTTATCGCCGTAATCGCCTGCCGCAACGTGCAAGTCGGTGTGGCACACGCCGCAATACTCAACTTCCACCAACGCCTCGCCGTATTCGAGCGGACGCAGTTCGCGTTCAACAACTTCTACATCACCTGCTACATCTTTATTCACTACCACAGCATGCATTTTCATGAGAGAGTCTCCTAGGGTGTTGAAAAACTGTTTAGCTATGAATGAGAATACTCCCCATATCCGAAGCCGTCAACCCATAATCTTTTTTAAAACAATAAGTTATGATGTTATACCATAACAAAATCTATTTAACCCGTATAAATCTTTAAATATATTAACAAATCTAATTTCATTTTAATTAAATCCTTTATTTTTCAGACGGCCTGCTACATGAAACAACATTGCAAATGTAAATTTTGAGAATACTCTCATTTTTAGTACTTGAACTTAAAAAGAAAAAAGCATAAGCTGTTTTTCATGGTGTTGAAACACCTACTCCCATTCATTAAGGAGACAGCATTATGGCAAAAGATTTAAATGTGTTTGATAAAGAATACGGCCTTTTGATCAACGGCGAATGGACAAAAGGTAGCGAAGGCAAACTTTTACCCTCTTACAACCCTGCCAATGGCGATGAGTTGGCCAAGTTCACAGACGCAACCGATGCCGATGTCGATGCTGCCGTAGCCGCTGCGCAAGAAGCGTTTAAAACATGGCGTAAAACCACGACTGCCGAACGCGCCGCCATTTTGAACAAAATCGCCGATGTGATTGACGAAAACGCCGAATTGTTCGCCCTGCAAGAAACCTTGGACAACGGCAAACCCATCCGCGAAACCCGCGCCGCCGACGTGCCTTTGGCTTCCGACCATTTCCGCTATTTCGCCAGCGTGATCCGTGGCGAAGAAGGCACTGCGACCCAGCTTGATGCCGAAGACCTGTCCATCGTTCTGCGCGAACCGATCGGCGTAGTCGGTCAAATTATCCCGTGGAACTTCCCCTTCCTGATGGCGGCTTGGAAAATCGCGCCCGCACTCGCCGCAGGTTGTACCATCGTTATCCACCCATCTTCCAGCACTTCGCTGAGCCTGTTGTCGTTCGCACAAAAAATCAACCACTTGCTGCCTAAAGGCGTGTTGAACATCATCACCGGACGCGGTTCTAAATCCGGCGAATATATGTTGCACCACAAAGGCTTCAACAAACTCGCCTTTACCGGTTCAACCGAAGTCGGCCGCCACATCGGCATCGCCGCCGCCGAAATGCTGATTCCCGCTACCTTGGAACTGGGCGGCAAATCCGCCAACATTTTCTTTGACGATATGCCTTTCGACAAAGCCCTCGAAGGCGCGCAAAAAGGTATTTTGTTCAACCAAGGCCAAGTGTGCTGCGCCGGTTCGCGCATTTTTGTACAAGAAGGCATTTACGACAAATTCGTCAATGCTTTGGCTGAAGAATTCAAAAAAATCAAAGTAGGCCTGCCTTGGGAAGACGACACCCAAATGGGTTCGCAAGTCAATGCCGGTCAACTCGAGACCATTTTGAAATACGTCAAAATCGGTGAACAGGAAGGCTGCCGCATCATTACCGGCGGTAAAAAAATCGAAGGCGCGTTGGGCAAAGGCGAATTTGTCGAACCTACTTTGATTGAAGCCAGCAACGAAGCCCGCGTCGCCCAAGAAGAAATCTTCGGCCCGGTTGCTACCGTGATTAAATTCAAAACCGAAGAAGAAGTCATCAAAATGGCGAACGACAGCGAATACGGCTTGGGCGGCGCAGTGTGGAGCAAAGACATCAACCGCTGCCTGCGCGTTTCCAACGCATTGGAAACCGGCCGCGTTTGGGTAAACTGCTACAACCGCCTGCCTGCCGGTGCGCCGTTTGGCGGCTACAAAACTTCAGGCATCGGCCGCGAAACCCACAAAATGATACTCGCCGCCTATACTCAGGTGAAAAACATCTACATCTCCACCCGCGAAGAGCGCGAAGGCTTCTATTGATTGAATGTTCGCATGATAGCGGTTTGAACATGATAGGGCCGTCTGAAAAGTTTTCAGACGGCCCTATCAATCACACAATAACTCTTTAGGAGATAAATTATGTCGAAACACAAAATCCGTTACATTCTGCCGTTGCTGGCAATAATGACATCCGCCACCTGTGTCGGTGCGGCGGGGCCGTCTGAAAAAGCTGCAAATGCACTTAAACCGCAGAAGGAAAAGAATCTTTGTCCCGAACCTGTTGACCAAATGGATGAAGATTGTTTGGAAATTACTCTGCTGAAACTTGAAAACAAACTGGACATGAAGTACAAAGATTTATTTCGACGTGCCGCTACCAAAGATTCAAAGCTACATGGGCTGTCCAAACAATATTTTATAAATGTCCGTTCAAAATGGAAGGCTTATAAGGAGGAACTTTGTTCCGACCCGACAATTACAACCGATTTGAAAACTCCTTCAGACAAAATCCTCTATCTGTGTGACGTTCAACAAACACAATATCACTTGAAAGCATTGGAACGTTTTTAATTTTTATAGGAGACTGATATGTCGAAACACAAAATCCGTTACATTCTGCCGTTGCTGGCAATAATGACATCCGCCGCCTGTGTCGGTGCGGCGGAGCCGTCTGAAAAAGCTGTTCCAAAGGTAACAAGGCAAAAACAGGACAGTAAGGACATTTGCCCTCAGAGCATGATGAAAGACATAGACGGACAAGGCTATGAATGTGTGGATATTTTCAGTATGAGGTTGGAAAAGCAATTGAATAAGAAATACGAAAATCTGCTGCACCGTATCGATTCAAAAGACCCCAAATTGAATGGAGTATCCAAAGAATATTTTTTGACTATCCGTAAGAATTGGGAAAGTTATACGGAAATGCTGTGTTCAGACCCATCCGTTACGACGAAAGTTCGTCCTCTTGCAGGACGCTACATCCGTATTTGCAGATTCGAGCAGAATTTAAACCATTTAAAAGCGTTGGAACGCTTTGAAAATTCTTTATAAAGCTGATAGATAGTTAGGAGGCTGATATATTGAAATCCAACAACCGTTACATTCTGCCGCTGCTAGCCGTGATGGCATCCGCCACCTGTGTTGGTGCGGCAGGGTCGTCTGGAAAAGCTGCAAATGCCGTTAAATCAAAACAGGAAAAGAATCTTTGTCCCGAACCTGTTGACCAAATGGATGAAGATTGTTTGAGGCTTACATCAAGGGAGTTCGAAGGCAAATTGAACACAAAATATAAAGATTTATTTAGGCGGGCTGCCACCAAAGATAAAAAACTGCACGGTTTATCCAAACAGTATTTCACAAGCGTCCGCTCAAAATGGAAGGCTTATCGGGACGAACTCTGTGATGATCCGACGGTAACGACTGATTTAAAATCACCGGCGGACAGAGTTTTTTAT